>CAMPBP010000054.1 GCA_946639085.1 uncultured Lachnospiraceae bacterium | reverse complement strand
GAGCGGGATAACCGAACCGTTGGAACCGAGTACGTTACCGAAACGAACGGCCACGAACTCTGTCTTTGAGCGTTCGTTCATCATCTGGATCACCATCTCGCACATACGCTTTGATGCACCCATGATGTTTGTGGGGTTAACTGCCTTGTCGGTGGAGACAAGAACAAACTTCTCAACACCGTACTTGTCGGCAGCCTTGGCTGTCTTAAGTGTACCGAAGACGTTGTTCTTTATTGCTTCTCCGGGGCTGTCCTCCATAAGGGGAACATGCTTGTGCGCCGCTGCGTGGTATACGATGTCTGGTCTGTATTCCGCAAATATCTGATCCATTCTGTTGGTGTTACGAACGGATGCGATGAGTACCGTTAAGTTAAGGTCCGGATAGTTTTTTATAAGTTCCTGCTGTATGTCGTAAGCGTTGTTCTCGTAAATATCCACTATGATGAGTCGCTTGGGATCGTGCGATGCTATCTGACGGCAAAGCTCGGAACCGATGGATCCGCCGCCGCCCGTTACAAGCACGGTCTTTCCTTTAACATATCCTGCGATCTCGTCTACATTTATATCGATGGGGTCACGTCCGAGAAGGTCTTCGATCTCGACTTCACGAAGCTGTGAGACACTTACGTCACCGTTGATGAGCTGATAGATTCCGGGAACGATCTCAAGCTTACAGCCTGTTTCCTTACATACATCGACTATCTCGCTTATACGCTTTTTGCTGGCGGAAGGGATGGCAATGATGATCTCGTCTATCTCATATTTCTTGGCAGCCTCAGGTATGGTCTCAACACCGCCCACGATAGGCACGCCACGCATTATCTTTCCCTGACAGCCTTTTCCGTCATCGATAAAGCACTTAACCGTCATGCTGACAAACTTGCTGTCTTCAATCTCTTTAAGAATGGAGTTTCCCGCGGCGCCGGCACCGACGATCATGATGTGCTTCTTTTCTTTTTGACTGCCGCCCAGAAGTCCTCTGGAACGAAGTATCCTGAGGAATCTGTAGGAGAATCTTATGCCCGTCGCAAATACGATAAGAAACGTAAAGTAGAAAAGATAATAGCTTCTGGGGACTCTTAACTTAAAAACTAAAGTGAATATGATCATAAGCACCGTCTGAGTGGTGACCGCACCGAAGATCTTAAGTATCTCGTCCGCGCTGGCATAGCGCCATACACTTTTGTAAAGCTGGAACAGTATAAAGATGATGATGACCGAAACCACATTGAAAGGTATGATCTGTTTTACCGAACTGAAAAACGGATGGTCTATCTTTGTGATCGAAAAGTCAAATCTGACCCATATCGCCAGAAAGCTCGATATCAAAACGCATATGATATCCGCAATTCCCAGCACAAAGGCTCTTTCGATACGCTTCTTATCATCCGTAAAATATGTTAATCCATCCTGTTTTTTCTTAAATATCATTAAAAACCGTCTCCTTAAATTCCGTCGTTCTCCCCAATAACGAAACCCTTTAAGTTTATAGTCATGCCCTCGACATCGGGCCTTCTTTATAATCCGAAATCTTATGCCGGGGATCTTCAATAAATTCCCAAAGCCTTTTTGCGGCAACCTTTGCGTTCCATGTGTTTACCATGGTCTCGTACGCTTTGCTGCCTATCTCAAGCATCTTATCTTTATCTTTGTAAAGGCCGTCGATGATATCAAACAACTGCCTGTAGTCCGTAGCATTATATAAAAATCCGTTTACCGCATTGTTAATAAGATAAGGCGCTGCACCGATCTGTTTTGGTGCGATGACTACGGCTCCCGAATTCATGGCTTCGTTTACAACGGCGCCCCAGCCTTCGAGTCTGTCGGAGGTCACAACAAATATGTCCGAAGCAAGCATCCTCTCACGCACTTCTTCAGGCGTCTTTGCCCCGGTAAAGGTTATCTTGTCCGACACGTCAAGGTGCTTTGCAAATCCTCTTGTCTTCTTGAAGAGATCTCCCTCGCCGATCATCGTGATATTAAACGGTATGCCCGCCTTTTTAAGTTCTCTTGCCAGGAACACCATCACTTCCGGATGTTTCCAGTCGATAAATCTGGCAGCCCAGAGGATGTTAAGCTTATCGTTGCCGCGTCTTTTTTCGTGCACGTCGGCATATTCATACACCGCAGGGAAATATCCGAACTTAAACTTCTTTTTCGGATATGCTCCTATGAGCCTGTAATCTCCCGCCACATACGCTCCGGCGCAAAGAAGATATGCGTCATTTTTCCGAAATCTTATGTGGTCGCGGTATTTTTTCATAAGTCCCTTCGGAGTTATGAACTTCCAGCGCCCTTCCTTGTAAAGTCTTTCGGAATATCTTATCGTGAACTTTCCGGCTTCAAGTCGCGGAACTATCAGTTTCTCGTCCTCGGCCCCTCCGAATATCACACAATCTGCGTCCCTTATAAGGTCGCGCATCTCATAAGGATAAGCATATCCCTTAACTACATACGAAAGCTCGCCTGCTTTACTGTCCCAGCCCATCGCCAGGCGTTCTTCGGACATTTCTTCGGTCTCTATGAACGCAAAACTTCCGCCCGCAAGCCGATTTAACTCTTCGCACAATGCGGTCTGGTGGTGGTTTATGTAGTTGGAGACAAATACAAGTTTCATGCTTTAAGTGCCTCTAAAAAGTCGGATATCTTCATGTCATACGACGTTATCACGCTCTTTATCTTCTCGCCGTCCTTAAGGGAATGATAAGTACCGCTGCCGCTCGGAGCATGCCTTAATTCATTCCACTTATCATAATCCTTAAACGCCTCAAGAAACATCTCTTTGGCGTTCTTATCAAGATTATCGTACGAGGACTTAAGCGTCTTTCCGTCACCTTCCGTCACAAGTCTCTGAGCTATTATATCGCCCTTGTCAAGCCCCGCACTTATGTAGTGAAGCGTCACGCCTCTGGGCGTGCCCTCGACAAGACTCCAAAGGTTCGGATCGGCGCCTCTGTTGTACGGAAGATATGCGTTATGTATGTTCACAACATTACCTTTAAGAGCATTTATAAGCTCGTCGGTCAGTATGTATCGGTATGTGTAGCTTACCGCAAGATCGAACCCGCCCTCTTTTATAAAGTCAACCGTAAGCCTTTCGCTGTATGCGACCGTCTCGTGCCCCAGATCCTTTATACTGTTTAAAAGCTCCAAAGCACAGTCGTTGTTATAAAGAAACAATATCTTCATAGCATATCCTCGGTTATAGGTTCACCGCGTTTAACGCTTTTCTTTGCGGGCTTGCCTTTTAGATCCGCGAAATATTTTGGCTTTATGCCGTATCCGGGTCGTATCGATCGAACGTTTTCTTCGGTTATGATGTCGCCCTCGTTTATATCCTTTATTGCAAAAAGCGAACGACGGAAGACGGTTGATGATCTTTCTTTGTCCGTAAGAGCATAAGACGGACCCGCTGCGATCGCCTTGGCATTTTTGATGTCTTTGACCATTTTCGCAAACTCTTCGATCTCCATGGAAAATTCCGAGTCCGCAGTCTTGATGGCTCTGGAGAGACATACGTGCTTTTCGACCACGCACGCTCCGAGCGTGACGCCCACAACCGCCGCAAGGCTTCCCTCCGAATGATCGGAAAGACCGACGGGCACGTTAAAGCGCTCTTTCATGTCCTTAATGTTTCCAAGATGCATGTCTTCCCAGTTTGCGGGATATTCGCTGCAACATTTAAGTAACACGACTTTGTCGTTTCCGGCTCTTTTGCAAGCGGCGAGCGCATCTTCAATATCCTCGGGCGTTCCCATTCCGCATGAGATGATCATCGGAAGGCCCTTCGATGCCGCATATTCTATGAGCATCACGTCGGGAAGTTCGAAGCTTGCGATCTTGATCGCTTCACAGCCAAGATCCGTTAAAAAATCAACTGCCGTATTGTCAAACGGGGTAGAAAGAAAATCGATCCCAACCCTGTCACACTCGTCTTTGATGGCCTTATGCCACTCCCAGGGAGTGTTGGCGTCGCCGTAAAGATCGTAAAGCTTGTATCCGTCCCAAAGACCGCCTTTTATCTTAAAGTATTCGTTGTCGCAGTCGATGGTGAGTGTGTCTGCCGTATAAGTCTGTATCTTAAGGCAGTCTGCGCCGGCTTCTTTGGCCTTACGCACAAGCTCCAGCGCATTCTCGAGACTTCCGCCGTGGTTGGCGCTCATCTCGGCTATCACATATACATCGCCCTTTTCTATCTTTTCAAATAAGTGAAACATCTATTCTCCCATTGAATTAAGTATCTTGTATTTCATTTCAGCCATCTGCCAGTCTGAAAAAGTATCTATGTCCTGAACCTCTTCTTCGCCGAGCTCGAAAGGCACGGTCTTGGAAGTCACGAGCGAAAACTCCTTTAAGAAAGGTTCTGTTTTTTCTGCGTAAAACTGTCCCGCATCGTGGTAAACGGGCTCAAGGTCCTGGCTTCTTGTGAGCGCGTGCTCGGGATTGACCCACTGCATATAGCCGTCTCTTACCACCACGCCTCGCTGGGGCGGGAAAGAAAATCTCACGACCGATACAAGTGAATATGCATCGGAAGCTTCAAGCTTTTGCACGGCTTCTTTTAACCTCTCCGCACTTACAAAAGGCGCGGTCGGATAGAGACACATGAACATGTCAAAGTCTTTTCCCTCGGCTTTATAGTTTTCAATGACCTCTTTAAGCACGTCTCTTGTGGTTGCAAAATCGTTGGAGTTTGAATCGCTTCTTAAGAAAGGGACTTTCGCTCCGTACTTTTTAGCGACCTCTGCGATCTCGTCGCTGTCGGTGCTCACCATCACTTCATCGAACACACCGCTTTTAAGCGCGGCTTCGATGCTGTAAGCGATTATCGGTTTTCCGAGGAAATCCTTTATGTTCTTTTTGGGTATTCTCTTTGAACCGCCTCTTGCGGTTATTATGCACACTTTGCTCATTTGTCCACCGTTTGGTCAAATCGATATTTAATCTTTTGCCATGCTCTTATATATTTCAAGAAGAGTCTTGTAATTGTTCTCTCTGTCGTGAGTCTTAAGCGCTCTTTCGCGGGCGCTGCTGCCCATCGATGCTGCGTCGGCGTCACTTAGCGAAAACACCTTGCATATACTCTCCGCAAGGCCGTCTGCATCTCCTGCGGTATAAAGAAACCCCTCGCCGTCCGCTATCATATCGGCCACCCCGCCGACTTTTGCGGATACACACGGAAGCCCCAGTAACATCGCTTCCCCCAGCGAGTTGGGCGAATTTTCTATCGTTGAAGGGCAAAGGAAAACGCCCGCTTTAAGATACTCTTCTTTTATATCCGAGGCACTGAGAGTTCCCAGATATTTGATATCCGCGGCCTTTCCGGCTTTCTTTGCGACTTCATCTTCAAGTTTTAGCAAGTACTTTGCGTACTCCTGAAGCTTAAGCTTTTCTTTTATTGTCGCGTGCCTCGTTATAGGATCTCCCGCGATTCGAAGCTTAACGTCGGGATATTTCTCCATTATCTTCGGAAGTGCCTTAAGCACGTAATGCATGCCTTTTACCGGATAATTTGCCTGGCACAAAAAGATCGTATGCCTGTCGGCCCCGGAGGCGTCCCACGTACCTTCATAAAACTCATCGCGAAGGTTTTCGTTCAAGTGGTGATATGCCGATTTAAATGCCCATTTGGTGACATATGCTTTGTCAAAAGAAGTCCTTCCGGTCACATGCCCCGCACCGAGGAGCGCTATTATCTCGTTTTGGCTTCTGACTGAGAACTTAAACTGCTGATCCTTCATGCCGTCGCTTTTTAAGATATCCCGAAGCGATCTCTTTTTGGCGATGTTCTCAGGCACTCCGTCAAGGTAGTGATCGGCTATCTCTCCCACCACGCCCTGCATGCCGATAAGTACGTTATCGCGGCCAAGCTTTGTTACCTCGCCGTACTTTCTTATGCTCTCGGTGACCGCTCTCGTATGCGAAAATTCGGTTCCGAATACGTGGATGATGTCGGGCGCGAAATCTTTTTCGATCTGAACAAAGATCTTCTCAAGCGACTCGTCATAATTTTCCGGATTTCCTTCATGGAATCCGTAAAACGCTATGCCGTCGACTTGCGAAACAAGCCCTTCCGGTACATTGTTTCCCACAGGCGATGCAATAGCGAGAGTGATAGCGGTTTCTTTGTCCCCCACTATCTTTGAAAGCATGCCAGAGACCCAGCCCTCTTTACAGTTGTCGTAGGAGCCGAGTTTCTTTGCGATCATCGTGGGTATGAAATTGGTGACCCAAAGTACTCTCATGCTTTATCCTATCTCGTAAACAGTCTTCTTATCTTTTCGTATACTCCGCCGAAAACTCTCGACTTTGCGATGACGCTTCGCGCCTTGTGGAAAGTAAGGAAGAGCCTTAACCTGCAAAGTGCTATGACTTTCCTTGGAATATACTTATTTACTATGTGCTCGTGCTCTTTTTGATCCCGCTCGCGGTTGTCCTTTTTCTCGGAGTAGCCGCCGCCTTCGTACTTGCAGACAGGCATGTCAAGATAGTAAAAAGAAGCCTTTTCCTCAAAGAAACATTTTAAGAACAGGTCGTAATCCGCCCTTATCTTGTAGCGAATGTCGAAGGGGTTGTCGCGCACAACGTCTATCGAGTAAAGCGTTGCCTGGTGACATGCGATGTAGTTGTAGCACACCATGGGGGTCACCTTGGAGGATGCCTTCACCACAGTGTTCGCGCGAAGCGAGAACATGTCGCCGTATGCGATAAAAGGCGGCTTTAACTTGGCTTTCTCGATCTTTTCGGTCATCTTTTCAAGCACATGCTCGTCGTAGAAAAGATCGCCGGCATTTAAAAAGATCACGACGTCACCGACCGCACCCTTTACAGCCATGTTCATGGCATCGTAAATACCCTTGTCGGTTCCGTAGATAATGCGATAGCGCATGTCTTTGGGAACCGCGGCAAGAGAATTGTCCGTCGAACCGCCGTCTTTTATGATGACTTCGTATTCGGGATAAGTCTGAGCCTTTATGCTGTCCAAAGTCTTTTTAAGCGATTCGCCGGGATTAAGACTAACCGTGATAATTGAATATTTCATCGTGCAAAAAACCAGTTCCTGTATGGTAGTATCCTTATATCCGTCGCATCGAGCGTTCTTAAGTAAAATACAAAGAACACCGCGTATGCGAGGGCTATAACGATCGTAAAGAATGTTCTTAATCTTTTGTTTTCGATCCGCTTTAATACCGCAGGGATCAAAAATATATTCGAAGCGCTTAAGTAATATCCTATCCTCGTGGACTCGGGAAGATACCAAAGACACGAGAAAACGATGAGCGCACCCACATTTAGGTTAAAGTAAAACTTCAATTTCCTGTCATCTTTTATGATGCTCTTATAAAAGATGAGTGAGAACACGAGTACCGCTGCCGCCTTTAAGATGTTCGTATACGATATGTCAAAGTCGTCAAGATACGAGCCGTCATAGTACGGATATATCAAAAAAGCGACTTTTCGTATCGGCTCTCTTAAAACGACCAACGCCGCGGTAAGTGCCGCAACTATCGCGATGTGCCATTTCTTGTACTCAAGATTTGCCAGATAATATATCGGGATCACGATGAGCACCGTCATATGTATCGTTGCCGCAAGCACTATGAGCGCGACAAACTCAAGGTGACGCCCCACAAGCACGAACTTTATCGAGTAAAGCGCGATCGCAAATGCGAGATAATATCTGACCGTATTGAGGCTTGAGAAGTAAAAGCCGTTCGTGAGCAGTAAAAACAGGCTCGCCGCGAACCAGTCG
>CAMPBP010000053.1 GCA_946639085.1 uncultured Lachnospiraceae bacterium | reverse complement strand
AGAACATGACAAATAAAACATTCGATTATCTCATTGTGGGCAGCGGGCTTTTCGGTGCCACCTTCGCCCATCAGGCGACACAGCGCGGCTTTTCATGCCTCGTCATCGACAAGCGAAGCGAACTCGGCGGGAACCTCAGATGCGAACTCGTAGAGGGCATCAACGTACACCAATACGGCGCACACATCTTCCATACGTCCGACAAGGCAGTATGGGACTATGTGAACAGCATCGTGCCTTTCAACCGATACACCAACAGCCCTGTGGCAAACTATAAAGGTCGCCTCTACAACCTGCCGTTCAACATGAATACCTTCTACCAAATGTGGGGAACGGTAACGCCTGATGCTGCCATGCAGAAAATAGAGGAACAGCGCAAAGAAGCCGTGGAAGCCATGAGGAAAGCGGGAGTGGCAGAACCGCGCAACCTCGAAGAACAGGCGCTCACACTCGTAGGCCGCGACATCTATGAAACACTTATCAAAGACTATACCCAAAAGCAGTGGGGAAGGAAGTGCAGCGAACTGCCCGCTTTCATCATAAAGCGTCTGCCCGTGCGCCTGACCTTCGACAACAATTATTTCAACGATGCCTTCCAAGGCATACCCATCGGGGGTTACAACCTCCTCATCGACGGAATGCTGAAAGATACTGACTGCTGTGTGAAGACGGATTTCTTCCAGTTCTCACGCATGTTCGATGAAGCACACGACTGCCATGTACTGACTGACGGAGATGCAGAAATACGTTGCAGGAACATCGTCTTTACAGGAAAAATTGACGAATTCTACAACTACGAGTACGGCAGGCTCAACTACCGCACCGTGCGCTTTGAACACACTATTCTCAATACATCAAACTATCAGGGCAATGCCGTGGTGAACTACACCGATGCTGAAACGCCCTACACACGCGTCATAGAGCACAAACACTTCGAATCATTCGGCGACGATGTCTACAAAAACCCGCGCACCGTCATCAGCCGCGAATACAGCACGGAATGGACAGACGGCATGGAGCCGTACTATCCCGTAAACGATGAGACGAACAACCGCATCAGCGAAAAATACAGAGAAAGGGGTGCACAGGAGAAAAACGTCATCTTCGGCGGACGTCTCGGCGAATACAAGTACTACGACATGGACAAAGTCATCCGCGCGGCACTTGATTGTGTAAGAGATAATCTATAAAAAGACATAAAAAAAGACGCGGGAGCAATTTGTTCTTCGCGTCTTTTTAGCAATATGATGAGAACATCATTCCGGTGTATGCACTCGTCACATAAGGTGTGGCGAAGTTGTGACCCGGATTCTTGTATGCGACGATTGTCTTATCCGCATACTCCATAGGGTTGAGGCCTACCTGATTGGTCTTTCGAAGCATTGCGCTTGCAAATCCCTTTAATGCCTCGAAATTATCTTTAAGCTCTCCGCTTATCGCTGCGTTTCTAAGCCTCTCGGTATCAAGTGAGATACGTCCGTCGTCTCCCAGCGTAATTCCGATACTTTCAAGCTCGTCCGAGTGAAGCGATGCGATCGCTCTCATCTCATTTACAAGTCTGTCGCTCTTGGGATGAACTTCCGAATAAGCATCGGCTTTATCCACAAAGGAATTGTAACCGTCCATAAGCTTTGCAATATTTGTCGCAAGGGATTCAACGTCGGGCTTCAAGCTCACCGAAGTAACATCATCTTCGCTCTCGCTTATTCCCTTAAGTCTTATCTCGAACATCTTCTCAACGGTAAAAGTATTACCCGACGCATGTCTGGGCTCACCGTTTATCATAAATTCAGCGTCTGACGATTCATTTACTATATTATTAAGGCCAAAGTAGTCCACACTACCCGCCGTCTTACTGGTATTATCATCGGTCACGGTAAACATATGCGCACCGTTCTGAGGTCTTCCGGTATTCTGCGACTCGATCTTAAGTGCACTGTTTCCGTTTCCGTCCTCCAAAACTTCCGCCGTCAAACCTATTCCCGAATTGGAGATCAGTCTTGCAAGCTTCTGCTGGAGACTCTTATTTGTATCGGTCTCGTATACGTTATACTGGAACTCGTAATTAAGTCCGTTGATACCAACGTCAAATGAATAAAGATCTTCTTTCAAAGAAAGCGAATCCGAAGGGATCATCTTTCCGATATTGGTCTGATTTGTAGCCAGCTTATTGACCGAAAGTTCAAACGAAGGAACCTTCTCCTCGTCAACGTTATCACCTATATAATACGCCTCAGCAAGGGAATCATTTGTAGAATGAGCTCTCTTCTGATTAAGCAGTTCATCGTCATCCAAACCGCCAAGAGAAGCGATCGTATTTCTAAACGACCTGGCATTCTCTTTTAATCCGACAGCATACTCTTTCGTCGACTGCGAAGTGTCCACGATGTAAAGAGGTGCTTCTTTATTCATTTTTACAATGGAATTGTAGACGCCACGAAGCTCACTTTTTTTGTGAGTATCGAACTTGGTATCCGATTTCGGCGCATACGTTGTAAGATAATAATTATAGATATTATTAATGACAGCGTTGTTTGCCATAAGCCCCTCCTTTCTTCCGTGATGGGTTTAGCAGGAATCCGTTCCTGCTTTGCGAATTCCTTCGCATCGACTTAGGCACATATAGAAACACTAAGGTACACTAATCCTATTTTTATACTCATAAACTACCATAGGCCATTTTAAAAATCAAGAGGGTTTTTGAAAAATTATACAAAAATTAATTTTCCCAAATAAACCAACCGGACGCCATTATACATATGACGTCACTGAAATTTTACAACAAACCGGCCGAACAATATTACACATACAACGTCACTAAAATTTTTCAACCGTTTCGGCGAGCCTAAGGTCTCGCCTCCACGAAAAATTAATTCGTTCCGTTGTTATATGTAATACTGTCCGGCCGGATTTAACTTCACTTATTTAACTGTCTTATAAAGGCTTCTTTTTAAGTAAGAGCCATGCGCCTGCGGCAAGGACTGCTGTATTTTTGCATATTATCTCATTATTACCGTTGTCTGTTCGCCGACTGTAAGGAGGGTGCCGTCAAGCGTTGCGTCGGCAACGCCGATATAGTCGGTTATTCTGGATACGTTTATGCCCTCCACGGTTGAAAGGTCAAGTTCGACGGGAGTGATTCCGGTGTTTTGGAATATCGTCACGGTGCTTCCCTCGTAGGTGCAGGTAAAGCAACCCATCTTGGTGCCGTCGAGTTTAACGGCTTTATATTCACCCAAGGCGATCTCGGGATTGGCCTTTCTAAGCATGATAAGGCGTTTGTAGTAGTTGTAAAGGCTGTCGCCGTCGTACTTTTGTGTGGCGACGGTGCCGTTGGTCTGCTTGTCTTCTTCGAAGGTGGTGCCTACAGGGTTTTTGACGGTGTCGCCGTCACCCCAAAGCATTTTGAGTCTTCGGTTAGCGTCGGTGTTGGCTGAGCCTCTGGAGCCTTTGATGCCGATTTCCTCGCCATAGTAGATAAAGGGTGAACCGGGGCCGAGTATGTAAAGGTTTGCGGCCGTCTTTGCGTATCCGCTGGCCAATGTCATGTATCCTGCCGCTCTGTCCGTATCGTGGTTTGCAATGAACGGGATTATCGTGTTGGAAGCATTCTTTGCTTTCACTACCGCAAGATATTTCTCGACATAGGAGTTGTAAGTGTTGACATCGCCGAGTTTAGCGGTGGTCGCTATCATGCCGTCAG
Source organism: uncultured Lachnospiraceae bacterium (assembly GCA_946639085.1). Classification (GTDB taxonomy): domain Bacteria; phylum Bacillota; class Clostridia; order Lachnospirales; family Lachnospiraceae; genus UBA1258. Next base: position 4,079 of record CAMPBP010000053.1, on the reverse strand, counting down.
CCTGAGACATGGTAAAGTCAAAACAATTGACTGCAGCGGCGTACTCTTGGGTGAGAGAATCGCTGTCCCATACTTCCGCTACACAGTAGATGTCGGGCTTTATCTTTTTAAGTTCCCCCATATACCAGTTCCAGAAATCGACATTCGACGCGGTCTCGCCGTAGTAAACATACTTTGCGGCATCAAATCTGAAACCGTCCACTCCGATGTCGTTAAGATAGTACTTTGCTATATCCAGCACCGCTTCCCGTACTTTTTCGTTGTCAAAGTTAAGTTCGGGCATGTCCGAAGAAAAGTTTCCTTCGTAGAACTCGTCCGCGGAGGCAATGGGATAGAACACTCTGTTTCCGAGTTTGATCGAATCGTTGTAAGAATAAAAATCGTAATACTCGTCCGATTCGTCTTTATGTCTGTGAGCGCTCTCGAAATTCTTGAACCACTCGTTCTGAGAACCCGTGTGGTTGATCACCAGATCGAGTATCAGTTTGACACCGCGTTCTTCGCAAAGATCCGCAAGTTCCTTAAGGTCGTCCATCGTTCCGAACTGTTCGTCAATGGTATAGTAATCGGTCACGTCATATTTGTGATAGCTTGGTGACTTAAATATGGGTGAAAGCCATATTCCTTCTATTCCAAGACTTTCTCCGGACTTTGGATCTCCGTCGTTTAGATAATCGAATCTGTCGATGATGCCGCGAAGATCTCCTATTCCGTCTCCGTCCGAATCGGAAAACGAACCGACGAATATCTCATAGAACACAAGATTGTTGGTACCGGTCGTGTCTTTGTAATATTCAAAAGAAACATCGTTTATAACAGCCTCACCGGTGGTTTGGCTTATGGGATATCTTCCTGTTGTATCAAGGGTATCGGCGCCGGGTTCGGTCAGTTCCTCGGAAATCGAAGCGGTGTTACCCGAACAGGCGGCGAGTGTAAATATCATTATGAGAGTTGTCAGTAACGACAGCGTTTTCTTCATACCGTTCTCCTTATATGTGTGCCTTATTATATTTTATCGCCCCAAGGGGTACGTGACAAGATTTCTACCATTTTTTCGTAGAATCGTAATATACTCGTATGTGAGTCTGTGTTACGATTTTTACGACCAAATATAACGGAGGTTCTTATGGGTAATTACAGAAATTTTAAACTTGTAACGTATTTTGTGGCTCATGCGACAGAACATGTCACCAAAGATGAGCTTCAAAAGCAAATTGACTGGTTCGGTAAACACATGCGTCTCGATAAGGTTTATCTTGAACCTTTCAGAGGCGGATCCTTCGCTTCCAAAGAGCAGGTGCTCATGTGCAAGGAAGTGTTTGAAAAGAACGGAATAGAGGTTGCCGGGGGGCTTACCACCTGTATTCCCACTCCCGAAGGAGACAAACCCAAGCAGAGACTTTTCGATACGTTTTGCTACAACGACAAGAAGATGCTCGCTACGCTAAAAAAAGCATCGGAGCTTAACGCAGAGTGTTTTGACTCTTACATAATCGACGATTTCTATTTTACAAACTGTACATGTGAAAAGTGCAGGAGTGAAAAAGAAAAGTTCAACAAAAAGCATGGCATTACCGACGGATCGTGGCAGGCATACAGAACGGCTCTCATGTATGAGATCTCCGAAAAGTATGTCATCGGACCCGCAAAGGCCGTAAATCCCGATATAAAGATCACCATCAAGTATCCCAACTGGATGGAATCGTATCAGGAGACGGGGTATGACCCTCTCAGTCAACGTGAGATCTTCGATGCCATCTATACCGGTACCGAGACAAGAGATCCCCGTCATCAGGACCAGCATTTACCCAGATATCTCTCCTATTCTCTTATGAGATATATGGAAGATATGGCTCCCGGGCTTAACGGTGGCGGATGGTTTGACAACTTTGACTGTCAGATAATGGAATACTATCTTGAGCAGGCATACCTTACCGCATTTTCAAAACCTAGAGAACTGATGATGTTCTGCTTCCAGTCATTGTACGATTCGCTCTTTGCGGCATCCCTCGGTCATCAGCTCGATAAGCTCGATGAATTGCTTGATAATCTCGGTACTCCTATAGGCATCCCCTGCTATGTTCCCAATGCTTCGCAAGGCGAAGATAACGTCCAGGACTTCTTCGGTATGAACGGTTTCCCCATCGTTACGACTCCGTTCTTCCCCGACAAGGCCAAAACCCTTATGCTTACCGCTTCTTCTGCATATGATACCGATATAGTCAATAAATTGAAGGATTATGTGGCAAAAGGCGGAAAAGCCATCGTTACAAGCGGCTTTGTGGCTGAAACACTGGACAGAGGGCTCAAAGACTTAACAAGTATCAGAATTAGAGGACGTCACGTATCCACCAAAGACTTTGTGATGGAGAAATTCAACAAGTGGACTACGGTCAGTGCAAGCGAAGAAATTTCTTTCCCCGTTATGGAATTCAGAAACAACTCAACATGGGGCGCCCTTTGCAAGGGTCTTAAGAACGAAGAAAGCTTCACTCTTCTTTCCCGTGACACGTACGGCGACGGACAGATGATGATGATCACCGTTCCCGACAACTTCTCGACGATACGGAACTTACCCAAAGAGCTTCTTTCCCGCTTAAGAAAAGAGTTCGAGATCGAAGGCATCACCCTGGAGGGCGATGCGAACATAAGCTTATTCCCTTATGACAATGACACCTTCGTGCTTTACAACTACGTCACCAGCTGGGCAAACGATTCGGTGGTCACCCTAAGGATCAAAGGTGCCAAGAAGCTCGTTCCGTTAAAGAAACCTATGTGGGGTCCGAAAGAATACGTTCCTTACGCAAAAGAAGGCGAATACTCGGTATTCAAACTTCTAAGCGGAGTCGGACGATTTGAAGGATATAAGATAAAACGATAGAAAGCAGAAAACCGCGCACTTTGCGCGGTTTTCTTGTGTTAATTGAAACTGTTCGATATTTCTTCATCATTTAAAAATATTCTGTATGCCTTTAAATGCTTAGACAAAAGAATTTCACAGTTATCGTAAAACTCATCGCCAACATTATTCGAAGTATATATTGCAATCAATCCTTCAAGTTCTCCGTCTTTTATAGGTATCAAATCAATGTAAACTTCTTCTACATCATACATTGATTCGATGCCTTCAATCAACAATTGTTCTGTATAATCTGCGTATTTCAATTCCTTTGACAGTGCACTACCTTCAGCAACGTTAGCGACAAAACTGTATTTATTTGACTTTCCGCATCCGATAGTAAATATAGCGAAAACAAACAGAAATAGAATAATTACTTTTTTATTCATCACATCCACCCAATATCAGCAGTTTCGGTAGCGGGATTATAGGAGCCTACTATCATCATTTCCCAAGAACCTCCCATTCCGCTTATTTCAAGAAATACTGCATGGCTATAAGGATTAGTTATTTGATAAGGGTCGAAATAACATGAAAAAACGCCTTTTGGAGTTGCCGTTCCGTAAAGGCTTTCAATATACCCATCTAACCCGTCTGCGTAATATCTACATGTCATACTGGCACTTGCTGCAGGAACCGGAAATCCGAGAATATTTACTTTAATATCTATATCTGCATAAACGAATTGTGTTTTACCTCTCAAAGAGGTGCGTCTGACATTCGTACATGTTATATAGAAATCAGTCTCACCATCACCATCATAATCTATCGATGTTGTTTCCCCTTCTTCAAATATAGATACTTTTGAAAACTGACTCACAATCTCAGATTTTGATGTGGGAGTAACTTTACTTGAAGCATATGTGTTTATATGAAACACAACCAATATTGCGAAACCCAAACATATTGATACAGTTTTTTTAATTGCCTTCATTTCAATATCTCATTTTTGAATGGTTATTATGGTTTTTAATATACTACGTTTTGGCGTGGGTGTCAATTGTATATTATTTTAAATTATCTAATACATCAAAAAAGTACGAAAGCAGGTGTCTGTTCCTGATTTTTCGTACCCTTTTCTTTGTATTATATGTGAATGATAGCATATTATGTCAGTATCCTATGTTGTTTACAATGCCTACCGATACATAATTGTCCAATATCGCTCTGAAGTCACTGC
>CAMPBP010000052.1 GCA_946639085.1 uncultured Lachnospiraceae bacterium | reverse complement strand
TACGGGGCCGGTGAGCATGCCTTTTACGGGCTTGTCGGAAAGTGATGCGGCATAGCTTGACCACTTAACGGTGATGGGTGCTTTTCTTGATACGTCGCCCCAGATTACCGGTGGCTTAACGCATCTTGTGCCGTAGGACTGAACCCATGCTTTCTTGGTAAAGATGTATCCGTCAAGATTTTCGCCGAAATACTCAACCATGTCGTTACGCTCAAATTCGCCGTGAACGAGCACGTCAAGTCCCAGTTCTTCCTGAAGTTCTATGCAAGCCTTGATCTTTTCTTTGTTAAAGGCCTCATACTGCGCTTCGCTTATAAGTCCCTTTTTAAAGTCGTTACGGTTCTTTCTTACATCAGCCGTTTGAGGGAAGGAACCGATGGTCGTTGTGGGGAACTTGGGAAGGTTGAGCTTTTCTTTCTGGATCTTTTCGCGCTCCTCAAATACGGGAAGTCTTGTATAATCCCCATCGGTGATGGCATCGGTACGCTTGTGAACTTCAGCATTAAAGCTGTTCACTCTGCCTGAGAAAAGTTCTCTGTTAGCCTTAAATGCGGCTTCGTTTGCTGCATTGGCGTTATCTGCCAAAGCGGCAAGCTCTTTTAGTTCGGAAAGTTTCTCCGTCGCAAATGAGAAGTGCTTCTTGTAATCATCAGTAAGGTCCGTCTCGCTTTCGAGAGTGTAAGGCACATGAAGCATCGAGCATGAGGTAGAAAGAACAATATCCGCATCATTTCCGATGACGGTCTTTAACTCGCCGATCTTCTTAAGAGTCTTTTCGTAGTCGTTTCTCCAAATGTTCTTTCCGTTCACAAGTCCGGCAAGAAGCGTCTTATCCTTGGGGAAGCCAAACTTCTTTATAAGATTGAGAGTCTCTTTTCCTTCGATGAAATCAAGGCCGATGGCATCGAAATCAAGTTTAAGGAGGGTATCGTAAATGTCTCTTACATCTCCGAAGTAAGTCTGAAGGAATACTTTCAGTCCATCCTTATTTGAAAGAAGTGCGGTGTAAATGTCTTTAAAAAGCGCGATATCTTCGGCACTTAAGTCCTTTACAAGGAAGGGTTCGTCGAATTCTACGGTCTTCGCGCCCGTTTTCTTTATACCGTTTAAGAAATCTGTGTACGAAGAAACAAATGCGCTCTTAAAGTCATTAACGCCCTTGTTCCCTTTAAATCTTGCAAGTTTAAGGAATGTGAAAGGTCCCACGATAACGACCTTGGTCTCAACGCCGAGAGCAAGCGCCTCTTTGTACTCGTCGAAAGGCTTGGTGCCCACAAGTTTGACTTCGGTGTCGTCCTCAATCTCGGGTACTATGTAGTGGTAGTTTGTGTTGAACCACTTCTTCATCGCAAGCGCCTTAACGTTCTTGTCGTCTTTCTGATAACCTCTTGCCATTGCAAAATAGGTGTCCAGTTCCTCGAAACCAAGTTCTTTGTACTTTGCGGGGATCACGTTAAAAAGTACCGCCGTATCAAGGACATTGTCGTAGAAAGAAAAGTCATTCGACGCAATATAATCTATTCCAGCATTTTTCTGAAGCGCCCAATGCTCTTTTCTTAAGCTCTTTGCAACTTCAAGAAGTTCGTTCTTTGTTATCTCGCCCTTGAAATATTTCTCGGAAGCGAATTTAAGTTCTCTGTCTTTTCCGATTCTCGGAAATCCTATAACCGATGTTTTCATGTTCCTTCTCCTTATTGTTTATGTGCGGTTTGCCCTCCGCCTGTTTGTAAGAAGTATACAGGAAGCCGTGAAAGCCCGTAAAATACTTAATATTGTTGACTTATGATAGATTTTATCTATAATTAAACTGTGGATATAATCAAAATCTATTAGCGGTAATAAGTAAAAGTTATCAGGGAGAAAAGTATGACTTTAAAACAGTTGAAATATGCGGTAACGGTGGCTGAAACCGGAAACATCACGGAGGCGGCAAAGAAGCTCTTTATCGCACAGCCCAGTCTTACCGCTGCCATAGCAGAGATCGAAAAAGAATATAACATAAAGATATTTTCAAGAAACAAGCGGGGTATCGAAGTGACCTCGGACGGCGAAGAGTTTTTGGGTTATGCCCGGCAGGTGCTTGAGCAGGCGAACCTGATAGATGAAAGATACTTAAGCACTGCGGATCAAAAACTCAGATTCTATGTATCGTCCCAGCACTATTCCTTTGCGGTTGAAGCATTTGTAAAGCTGCTCAGGCAATCCGGAAAAGACAAATACGAATTTCATATGAGAGAGACTCAGACTTACGATATCATCGAGGACGTGGCAAAGTTAAGAAGCGATATAGGAGTTCTCTATCTTAATAAGTTCAACGAAACGGTCATCTTAAAGACACTTAAAGATAATGACCTCAGATTTGAACCGCTCTTTACCGCAAAGCCCCACGTTTTTGTCGGCAAGAACTCGCCCCTTGCAAAGAAGAAAAAGCTTACCCTTGAAGATCTAAAACCCTATCCCCGCCTTTCCTACGAGCAAGGAAGTCACAACTCCTTCTATTTCTCGGAAGAGATACTTAGCACCGTCGATTGTGATAAGGAGCTTGTAGTCTGCGACCGTGCGACTCTTTTCAACTTCCTTATCGGTATGAACGGTTACACGATCTGCAGCGGTGTTATCAGCAATGAACTAAACGGCTCGAACATCATCGCCATCCCCCTGGATGTGGACGATTATATGGAGATAGGTTATATCGTGAGAAATTTCACGCCTGTATCTCAACTTACAGAGGAATATATAAAGATTCTTAAAGAGTGCTGTGAGAGCGAAAAGTAATTGACCATAAAACAAAAGGCTATGATCGAAGGATCATAGCCTTTAAAAATGTTTCTAATTCTCTTCATAAAACGTCATGGGGTCGATGGATACGCCATCCTTTTTGATCTGAAATCCAAGGTGAGGACCTGTAGAGTATCCCGTGTTTCCGACTTCACCAACCTGATCACCCGGAAGTACCGTATCGCCTGCTTTGACACTTACGGACTTAAGATGGCTGTATTTGATCTCAGTTGAAGCATCTGCTTTTATAATGACAACATTTCCGCAACCCGTATCCTCTTCCCAACCTGCAAATGTGATTTCTCCCATTCTTGCGGCCAAAACCGGGGTGCCTTCTTCCGCTGCTATATCCAATTCTTCATGAGTCTTTGAAGTATTCTCGCTGTCTTCATCCAGTAACGAAGGGCGCTCTCCGAATGTTGCGGTAATAACTCCCTTGTTCTCGTCAAGGGGCCATACCCAAGCGACCATTTCAATCTTATAGGTTTCTCCGTTAATGGTTATTTCATTCTGATCAACATTTGTCAGTGAATAGGGGATAGTTTTCTTTTCATTGTTCGGAAGAGTTATTTCAAACTCGATACTTGTAAGATCTTCTTCCGAAACGCCGTACTGTTCACTTATTGATTTCAATGTTGGATAAGATTCACCGAATATCACTTCACCATCGGTCACCGCTTCGTCAGAAATGAGTGCGGTCTCTTCAACTTCTGTAGTCAAAGTTTCTTCCGTGCCGGTAGTCGGAACATCTTTTTCCGGCGTCTTAAACAGTTTCGGCGCCTTTACCAGAAAAAGAACCGTTGCTCCGATAACAATGAGCGTAGCCACAACCGCAATGCCGCCTTTAACGGCCTTGATATTTTTCATATTCTTTACCCTCTTCTCAACATCGGTCTCACCGAACGAAGTCGGAACGGGACCGAATACACTTCCTTTTGATGCAAAGAACACGAGCCACTTTCCGTAGGCTTCTTTGACCGAAACGGTTTCTTTTTGCAAAACTGCCTCGTCACAGCTTAATTCCATGTCAAGATTAAAGAGTTTGAATGCGATCCAGGTAAGGGGGTTCATCCAGTAGAAAGAAAGAATCGCGAAAGCCATCAGTTTAAAGAAGGTGTCACCGCGTCTTAAGTGAACTCTCTCATGCTTTATGACATACTCAAGCTTGTCGATCTCTACGCCCGAAGGGACATATATTCTGGGCTTTGCAATGCCGAATACCATAGGAGAATCGATATAGTCGCAAACACGGACATCGCCGTTTTCAAAGGAAAGTTTAACCTTGCGGCTTAAATCTTTCTAACTCATGATACCCATCACGATAAAGAGCAACACACCGAGAGCCCATACCGCGCCAAAGACAAGATACCATTTATCGAAGCCTTTATTAGCCGCTTCCTCGATCTCATTGGCTGTTTCGGTCAAATTTACAGGGCCGAGGATCGTAAAAGTTTTTCCGACAAATCCCGTATTTTCGCCTGCCACGTAAGAGGCTGCTTCGGGTTTTGCGAACAATCGCTCAACAATGTCCGAAAGAGTCAAAAATCCGAAATCAAATATGGCTTTTATACCCAGTAACGACCAGAGCATGTAACTGTACTTCTTGGGGCATTTAACAAGTATCAATCTTGCCGCGATCACTACGAAAAAGAAAAGAGTGAAAGTGACATTTCTGTTTAAATACTCCGCAGGAAAGACTTTAAGTATATATTCAACCATTCTCGTCATCTCCCCTCCCTGTGCGTATCGATAAGCTCTATAAGCCTCTTCGCTTCCTCTTCGGAGATCTTCTTGCCGCCGTAAAATGCGGTGAACATATCAAAGATCGAGCCCGAAAAAGTGCGATCCACGAAATCTCTTGATGCTTCCGTTTCAGCAGTATCGCGTTCAACCAATACCGTAATGGTCGCATCGTTGTTCTCAATATAGCCCTTCTCGCAAAGCTTCTTGATCATTGTATAAGTTGTTGATTTTTTCCAGTCGAAAGCAGATTCGCAAAGTTTAACGAGTTCACCGGAATTGACCGGAGCGTTATCCCATATAAGCTGCATAAATCTGTATTCGCCTTCAAATAATTTCTCGTGTTCCATACAGTTTTCCTAAATAAAATAATTGGTCTATTGCAATCGACTAAAGTAAGTCTATCGCAGTAGACCAAATATGTCAATAGATAAATTTCATTTCCTATACTTCTTTATGATGCGGCAGATACTTAAGCGCAATATAAGCAATCACCGCTCCGATGGCGGCTGCGCAGGTGCCGGTTATGAGCATTGCCTTTATACCGGCGTGGTCTAAAATGAGGCCGCTTAAGAAGTTTGAGAATACGCCGCCCATTGTAATTGCGCTTGTAACGTAGGCCTGACCTTTAACCTGGTCGAGTTCTTCCATGGTATCGGTAACGTAGTAAGCCGTTGCGGGAATGAACACCGCGTAGGCCAAAAGCTGGAACGACTGGGAGAAATACATCCAGCCCATATTGGTCGCAAATATGAGTATCAATGTCTTTACAAAGAAAGCGAATGCGGATATGACCATAAGCTTACGGGCGTTTATCTTCTTAAGCACAAAGCCGATAAGAGCCATTACCGGAAGTTCCAAAATGGCCTGTAAGAAGTTGGAATATCCAAGTTCTGTCTCGCCTCCGCCAAGATGCCTTATAATCTGAATCATAAAGTCGTTGATCATGTTGTGAGCGAAATAAAAGCACACGGTTCCCAGTAAGAACAACATGAATGCGGGATAAGTCTTTGCAAACGAAGTTATGCTGTTGTGAGCCGTACCCTTTGGCTTTTCGTATACCGCAGTCGGTCCGTCCACGTCTTTAACAATCGGCTTTTTAAACGTAAATATGAGGATCGCCGAGACGATCATCGTAATTATCGTGACAACGGGCAAAAGTTCGGTGCCGTTTCTTTCTACCGCTCTGCCCATGATGGCGCTGGTTACGGCAAAACTGGCTGAGCCAAGACCTCTGGCAAGACCGTAAAAGATGTTCGCGCCGGCCTTTTGATACTCAAAGCAAAGTGCAGTCATGACGGGCTGATAAGCAAACTGGATCATGTAGATGATCGCATAGATCACAAAGATTAGCGCCTTACCGCCGTTTGCGAATCGAAGTATGACCGAACCTGCCATGATCACGATCACGGATATCAGAATAAACCGCCTGTTTGTAAGCCATCCGGGCTTATCGATTATGCCCGCGATCATAGGCTGAAAAATTGCCGATGTGATGTTTGCTACCGCAAGGAGAATGCCTACCTGTGTATTGGTAAAGCCGTTATCCAACAGATAAACGGCCGCAAGAGCGTGCACCGTACAAAATGCCGCAAAATATGCGGCATTTAAAAGTGTATATCTTAATGTCCAAAAACCTTTTTTATCAGTCTGCAATGTGTTTACCTTTCGTTAAAAGCACTTTTTGGCATGAGCCTGAGGGCAGCTTCCGACCTTTTCGCATTTATAGCAGACTTCATTGGGGCATACATCGTTTTCAAAGAAGCCCGTGATGTTTGAAAGTGTCGTATCTGCAATGTTGGCAAGCGCTTCAGCGGTAAGAAATGCCTGATGCGAAGTGACTATTACATTCGGCATTGAGATAAGGCGCGCGAGCGTATCGTCGTTTACTATGTGTCCCGAGAAATCGTGGAAGAAAACGTCCGACTCTTCTTCGTACACATCAAGGCAAGCCGCGCCGACCTTTCTGGCTTTGATGCCCTCAATAAGCGCCTCTGTATCGATGAGCGCGCCTCTTGACGTATTGATGATGACAACACCCTTTTTCATGATATCTATGGACTCTTTACATATCATATGCTTGCTTTCTTCGGTAAGAGGGCAATGGAGCGATATGATGTCGCTTCGCTTAAACAGTTCTTCCTGCGATACATATTCTATGTCCGTATCCTTTGCGGGGAACTTGTCGTATGCGATAACGTGCATTCCGAAGCCCCTGCATATATTTATAAATATTCGTCCGATCTTACCGGTTCCGACTACACCAACCGTTTTGCCGTGAAGATCAAAACCTGTAAGTCCGTTGAGGCTGAAATTGAAATCTTTTGTACGTATATAAGCTTTATGGATACGTCTTATCGATGTCAGCAGCAAAGCCATCGCATGCTCCGCCACCGCATAAGGTGAATATGCCGGAACACGTACAACATGAAGCTTACCGAAAGCATGCTCTATATCCACGTTGTTGTAGCCCGCACAACGAAGCGCTATGAGCTTTACTCCCATTTCATAAAGTTTGTCTATAACAAAGGCGTTAAGATCGTCATTTACGAATACACATACAACATCGCTGCCTTCCGCCAGCTTATAGGTGTCCGGCGAAAGCCTTGTCTCCAGGTATGTTATGTCAACCATGTCCCTGAGTTCTGCCTTTTCGAACGATTCTTTATCGTAATCCTTAGCGCTGAAAAACGTTACCTTGATCTTATCCATATTTCTCCGTTCCGCGTTTCCTTGTCGAAAACACTTTTATACTTTCGAAGTCGCAGTTAAGCGATCCGTTTTCTTTGTACCCCAAGTCAGAATCTTCTTCTGCCCGAACCGCCTCTTATCAAAAGTACAAGTCTGAGTAACTGAAGTATCGACGAAGCAAGTGCCGCTACATAAGTCATTGCCGCAGCCATGAGCACTTTTCTTGCTCCGCTTAATTCGTTGGGCATAAGCATGTCGTCATTGTCCAAAATGGCGAGTGCTCTGTGAGAAGCATTAAATTCAACCGGCAAAGTGATCAACTGGAACAGCACTACTCCGAGGAACAGTACCACACCTATCTTTGCAAGTCCGAGATATCCAAGCGCCAGTCCCAAAATGATCACCGGCCACGATATCCACGACCCAACCTTTGCAATCGGCACCGACAAAGACCTTAGTTTAAGCGGTCCGTATCCGACCTGATGCTGAATGGCATGTCCGCATTCGTGCGCCGCTACGCCAATCGCAGCAACCGACTGCGATCCGTACACACTATCGGAAAGTCTCAGCACTTTTTCTTTCGGCGA
>CAMPBP010000051.1 GCA_946639085.1 uncultured Lachnospiraceae bacterium | reverse complement strand
CATGGAGGCACTCAGAAAAGAACATATAAATAAGGTATCTTTGATCGCATTTACCAAAAACGATGTGGGAAATGCATTCTGGAACAGCATCGGCTGGACAAAGAGAGAAGATCTTAACTATTATGACTTTACTTTGAATAAAGAAAACATTATCGCTTTTATAGAGGAAGGGACCACATGATGGAAATAATAAAAGGCGGCGTAACAAGCGCAAAAGGATTTAAGGCAGCCTGCACTGCGGCAGGCATTAAGTATAAAGGACGTACCGATATGGCAATGGTGGTAAGCGAAGTGCCTGCGGTATGTGCCGGAACCTTCACTTCAAACGTTGTTAAAGCGGCGTGCGTTAAGTGGGATATGGATTTAGTAAAGAGCGATCGCAAGATGAGCGCCGTAGTGGTAAATTCCGGTATCGCCAATGCATGTACCGGCGAAGAAGGATATGATGCCTGCCAAAAGACCGCAAAGGCTGTCAACGAAGCATTGGGTATCGACGAGAACACGGTAGCCGTTGCATCCACCGGTGTCATCGGAATGCAGCTTCCCGTAGACAAGCTTGTAAGCGGTGTAAAGGATATGGCAACAAAGCTTTCCGACAGCCCGGAGGCGGGCACGGATGCATCGAAAGCCATCATGACGACCGATACGGTCAATAAGGAGAGAGCGGTTTCTTTCTCCCTTAACGGCAAGACCGTAACCCTTGGAGGAATGAGCAAAGGCTCGGGTATGATCCACCCCAACATGTGCACTATGCTGGGATTTTTGTGCACGGACGCAAACGTGACAAAAGACGTTTTACAAAAGATATTAAGCGATGTGGTTAAAGACACTTTCAACATGATAACGGTTGACGGCGACACATCCACAAACGATACCCTTCTTATAATGGCAAACGGCCTTGCGGGCAACGACCTTATCGCAGGTCCAGGCGAGGGCTACGACAAGCTTTACGAAGCGGTGTTTACCGTATGCGAAAGCCTCGCTAAGACCATGGCGAGCGACGGAGAAGGCGCCACAAAGCTTTTTGAAGCAAAAGTCGTAAACGCAAAGTCAAAAGAAGACGCAAAGACCATGGCCCGCGCTGTTGTTGGCTCAAACCTTTCAAAAGCAGCCATCTACGGATGCGACGCAAACTTCGGACGTTTTCTTTGTGCAATGGGTTACTCCGGAGCACAGTTTGACGAAAGCGATGTCGAGCTTTACTTCCAAAGCGCAAACGGCGAACTTAAAGTGTTCGATCACGGCGTACCCCTTGCTTTCGACGAAGAAAAGGCCACGAACATTATGAAAGCCGATACGGTAACGATATTTATAAACATGAACGAAGGCGATGCATCCGCAACGGCTTGGGGATGCGACCTTACATACGATTACGTTAAGATAAACGCGGATTACAGGAGTTAAGACATGGAAAAGCAGGAAATGGACGAACTTTTAAAGAAGGCTGAGGTGCTCATCGAGGCGCTTCCTTACATTCAGCAGTTCAACAGAAAGATAATAGTTGTTAAGTACGGCGGTTCCGCAATGAGCAACCCCGAACTTCAAAAGAACGTTATTAAAGACGTTACGCTTTTAAAACTTGTAGGTTTTAAGCCCATCATCGTTCACGGCGGCGGCAAGGAGATAAGCAAATGGCTTGAAAAAGTCGGCAAAAAGAGCGAGTTCGTGAACGGACTTCGTGTAACCGACGAGGAGACCATGGAGATCGCCGAGATGGTGCTTGGAAAAGTGAACAAATCCCTTGTTACCATGGTTGAGGAACTTGGTGTAAGAGCCATCGGTATAAGCGGAAAAGACGGCGGACTTTTAAAGTGCGAGAAGAAGTATTCCGACGGAAAAGATATCGGTCTTGTGGGAAACATTACCGAAGTTAACGAGCAGATCCTTCTCGATCTTCTTGAAAAAGACTTCCTTCCCATCGTTTCACCCATCGGATTTGACGATAAGTTTTCTTCGTACAACATTAACGCAGATGACGCGGCGTGCGCAGTGGCTAAGGCCGTTAAAGCCGAAAAACTTGCATTCCTTACCGACGTAGAAGGTGTTTACAGAGACTTCAACGATAAGTCGTCCTTCATCTCAAGATTAAGTCCTGACGAGGCGGACGCACTTATGAACAGCGGCGTTATCGGAGGCGGAATGCTTCCCAAGCTCAATAACTGTACGTCGGCGATCAGAGAAGGCGTAAGCAGAGTCCACATTCTTGACGGACGTATACCCCACTGCCTGCTTCTTGAGATATTTACAAATCAAGGAATCGGCACATGTTTTTATGCTGACGGAGAGTAAACAGGGAGAAAGAAACCATGACACAGAAAGAATATATCGACAAAGCCGAGAGCGCTTTGTTACATACATACAATCGTTATCAGGTGGTGTTCGACCACGGTGACGGAGTTTATCTTTACGATCTTGACGGCAAGAAATACCTGGATTTTGTGGCAGGTATTTCGGTATTTGCCTTCGGCTACAACTGCAAAGAGTATAACGACGCGGTAAAAGCGCAGGTTGACAAGATCATTCATACTTCAAATTATTACTACAACGTTCCCGCGGTGGAAGCTGCGGTTAAGTTAAAAGAAGCTTCCGGCATGGACAGGGTTTTCTTCACAAATTCCGGTGCCGAAGCCATCGAAGGACTTATCAAGACCGCACGCAAATATGCGTTCTTAAAGGACGGTTCCACGGATCATGAGATAATCGCAATGGAGCATTCTTTCCACGGACGTACCATGGGCGCTTTGTCGGTTACCGGCAATCCTCATTACCGCGAAGCTTTTGAGCCGGGCATCGGAAACATAAAGTTTGCGAAGATGAACGATTTCGAGAGTGTTAAGGCGCTTGTTAACGAAAAAACATGTGCTATCTTATTCGAGACCGTGCAGGGCGAAGGCGGCATCTATCCCGCAACAAAGGAATTTATGGAGCAGGTAAGGGCTCTTTGCGATGAAAAGGACATCCTTATGATGCTTGACGAAGTTCAGTGCGGTATGGGTCGTACGGGATATATGTTTGCATGGCAGAAATACGGCATAAAGCCCGATTGTATGGCAGTTGCCAAGGCATTGGGATGCGGTGTTCCAATCGGCGCATTTTTGATGACCGAAAAAGTGGGCGCACACTCCCTCGTAGCCGGAGATCACGGCACCACATACGGCGGAAATCCCCTTGCTACCGCCGCTGCTTCCAAGGTTTTCGATCTCTTCAAAGAGAAAGATATTCTTAAGAATGTTAAAGAAACGGGCGATTACCTTTATGAAAAGCTCGAATTGTTATATAATGAGAAAGAAGACATAGTGGGACACAGGGGACTTGGGTTCTTACAGGGACTTGAATTCGATCATCCCGTATCGGAGATCATCAACAAGGCGCTTGAAAAGGGACTTGTGCTCATAAACGCCGGCACGAACATCATTCGTTTTGTTCCCCCGCTCATCGTTTCGAAAAAGAATGTGGACGATATGCTCGACATTTTGAAAAGTTGCCTGTAGTCCGGATAAAAAGCTATAAGGATAGATATGAAATTTCGTTTTAAATTGCTCGCCGTTGTGATCATAGCGGTGCTAACAATAATCATCTATAAGTTCGGAGTTAACGAGAACATCGAGGCCGAGGAGGAAGAGAAGCAATCTTACTACCAGACGGAGACGGTGTATCTTGGTTACTCCGACGATGCATTTACTGACTTCTTTACAAGTGCCGCGGTTGCATTTCATGAACAGAATCCCGACATAAGAGTTATTCCCAAACTTATTGAGGACGATGAGTACATCGAATCCATCAACGATCTTTCGGTTGAAGGTTCGGAGTTTCCCGACGTGTACGTTATCACCAACGATACCCTGGAAAAGGCTTATCTTGCGGGACTTGCAAGTGAAAATACAAAGTTGACCAATGTAGTCAACGACGCACATTTCCCCAAAGCAGCCATCTCTGCCGTCACTTATTCGGATAAGCAGATAGGATATCCTCTCTTCTTTGAGACCAGTGTTTTGGTATACAACAAAACCTACCTTGATGAGTGGGTTGAGAAGATGAAGGTTGAAGGTAAGCAAAAAGAAGAAGAGCTTACCAGAGAACAGATCGAGGCGGAAGGCGGTGTCATCGAAGAGGGTGACTTCGCATCCGAGCAGGATCTTAAAGATTATGATTACGACAATCTGACAATAGAAGATATCATCCCCGAAACCATTGAGGATATAAAAGGCTTCGCCGATGAATACGATGCGCCTCAGGGCGTAGACGGTGTCTTTAAATGGGATGTTTCCGATGTATTTTACAACTATTTCTTTGCCGGAAACTATATGATCGTCGGCGGAGAAGCCGGTGACAACACCGATAACATCGATATCTACAACGAGAACACGATAAAGTGCATGAACGTATATCAGAATCTTAATCAGTTCTTCTCCATAGATGCCGAGACCTCAAGTTACGATTCGATGCTTGAAAACTTCTTTGAAGGAAAGTTTCTTTTTACCATAGCCACTTCCGATGTCATCGAAAAGGTAAGGCTTAAAGAAGAGGAAATGAAGGCGCAGCACGAGGAAGATGTGGCCGCATATGAGGCTGCGAAGGAAGATCTGGATCGCAAGCTTGCTGCCGGTGACATCGATCAGGATAAGTACGATGACAAGTTAAAGACCGCCGAGGACAAGATATCTCCGATGTATACCTTCGGCTTCCATCGTATCCCCGAACTTACCGATGAACTTGATTCCCGCTCGCTTTCCGTTACCGACGTTCTTACGGTAAACGGTTATTCGGAGCATGCCCTTGCGGCCAACAGGTTCGCGGCATTTGTTACGACGGAATATTCAAAGAACTTATACGCTAAGACCGGAAAGATCGCTTCAAGTTACGATGCGGCTTATGACGATGAAACGTTACTTCTTTTCCAGGAAGAATACGCCGATTCCATTCCTCTTCCCAAGATCGTTGAAGCATCGAATTTCTGGGTACAGCTTGAGATCACTTTCACGAAGATATGGACCGGAGAGGACGCCGACAAGTGGTTAAGAGATCTCTCCGAGCAGATAATGACTCAGGTTACGGGTGAAGACTACAAAGAAGACAAGATAAAGGTTGAATAGAGAAAAACATGCTTTTTAATTCGATCCATTTTCTTATTTTTTTCCCGGTCGTAGCCGGATTATACTTTGTGATCCCGCGCAAGTTAAAAGCAGCATTCTTACTGCTTGCAAGCTACTTTTTCTACATGTGCTGGAATCCCAAATATATTGTGCTCATTTTGATCACCACCGTGGTAACCTACACGGTGGGATTGCTCATGGGTAAAGACATGTCCGATAAGAAGAAAAAGGCCTTAATGGGCGTCGGTTTCTTCATAAATTTCGGACTTTTGTTTTTATTTAAATATCTTGATTTTTCAATCTCCATCATCAACAAATTACTTGGCCCTCTTCACATAAGCGCCATAAGCAATCCCTTTGATTTCCTATTGCCCGTGGGTATTTCTTTCTATACTTTCCAGGCCATCGGGTATTGCATCGACATTTACAGAGGGGACGTCAAACCCGAAAAGAACTTCATAAAATATGCACTTTTCGTAAGCTTCTTTCCACAGCTTGTTGCAGGCCCCATAGAGCGAAGCAAAAACCTTCTTTCTCAGATAGATGAGATGGGTAAAAAGAAAACGCTCTGGAACCGTGACAGTATCGTTTCGGGATTTACCATGATGATGTACGGTCTTTTCATGAAGATGGTCATTGCTGACAGAGTGGCAATCTTTGTTGATAAGATATACGGAAATCTTTACCTTGTGGGAACCGCGGAGATGTTACTTGCCGCATTTGGATTTTCAATCCAGATATATGCCGATTTTGCAGGCTATTCCGCCATTGCCATAGGTGCCGCCAGATTCATGGGCATCAATCTTATGGAGAACTTCAACACTCCTTATTTCGCCGCAAGCATAGCGGATTTCTGGAGAAGATGGCACGTGTCCTTAAGCACGTGGTTTCGTGACTACGTATACATTCCTCTTGGCGGAAACCGTAAAGGCACCGTCAGAAAATATATCAATCTCATGATTACTTTCCTTGTGAGCGGTCTTTGGCACGGAGCGTCTTTAAGCTTTGTGGCCTGGGGCGGCATCCACGGCATCTATCAGGTGGTGGGAGATGTTACAAAGCCCCTGAAGGAACGGGCCTGCAAGGCTCTGGGCGTTAAAAAGGATGTGTTCAGCTATAAGCTGGGACAGGTCATATGCACGTTTCTTCTTACCACATTTGCATGGATATTTTTCAGAGCAGGCTCCATAGGAGTGGCTCTTACATACATAAAGCGCATGTTCACAAGGTGGAACCCCTGGGCGTTCTTTGACGAATCGCTTTATACCTGGGGACTTGACCGGGTGGAATCACTCATTTTGTTCGTGGCGCTTCTGGTCATTTTTGCGGTATCCGTTGTCAGATACAAGACCGGCGACGATATCGGAAAGGCGCTCCTTAAGCAGAATCTTTGGTTCAGATGGGTTGTGCTTATATTCTTTATGGTAGCGATAGTCGTATACGGCGAATACGGTATCACATTCAGCTCAAACAAATTTATCTACTTTGATTTTTAGAAAGGCAAGCAATGGAAGGATCTGCACGTAAAAAGCTTATACAGGTCGTAGCGATACTGCTCTTCATAGCGGTTTCTTTGTGCTGCCTTTACAAAGTATACGATGTGCTTCGCTGGAAGGACACGACGGGTGATTACCTTTCGAGTTTTGAACAGCTATACGCCACCGGGGACGATCTTATTGATGTGGCTTTTGTGGGAAGCAGCCACTGTTTCTGCGGCATAACACCTGCATTTATGTGGGAAGAAAAAGGCATCGCAGGCTTTGACATGTCGGTTTCCGGCCAGGACAGAGATTCGGCCTACCACCACATTAAGGAGCTTTTAAAGTCACAGTCGCCCAAAGTCATAGTTGTGGATCTCTTCGCCCTCACATTTGATGAACATGCCGAAGAAGGAAACATATACAGAAATCTTTTGAGCATGCGTACCTCCAAAAACTCCGTGGAGCTTGTGACCGAATACGCCCATAAGAGTGAGTGGGAAAACTACATTTCAAGATTCCCGATAGTTCATACAAGATACAGAGAGCTGACGGAGTACGATTTTGATCTTCCTGCGCAGAATGATTACGGTCGAGGCGCTTTGTTCCAGTTTAGAGAGAATCCTCAGACAAAGTACGTGATAGACGAAAAGAAGGTTGAGAAGACCGAACTTTCGGATGACAACAAAGAGTGGCTGGAAGCACTTATAAAGCTTTCAAAGGACGAAAACTTTGAACTGGAATTCATGATCCTTCCCATGGTGATGGACGAAGAGCTTCGCAGTATATTTGACAGTGCAGAACGCTATCTTGAAGAAAAAGGGATCGCTGTTTTGGATTACAATGAGATAAGCGGGATAAACATCGACTATGCCACCGATTTTGCCGATCCGACCCATCTTAACTCCTTCGGTTCAAAGAAAGTGACCGTGCATCTTGGAGAATATCTTTCGGACAAATATGCCCTTTTAGATCACAGAGGCGATGCAAAGTATAAGCAGTGGGACGACGATCTTACGTGGTATTATCAGGCCAAAGCGGATTATGAGTTTAACGCTTCGGAATATTACGACGACGTGGTGAAAAAGGCGGCTTCAATGCCAAACGCCCTCACCGTAATAAGCCTTGAGGGCATCACCGAGGAGGAGCCTTACGATTTTTATACCCCCTTGGAAGCTCTCGGAATGACCTGCGAAGACTATCTTTCAGGCGGCAAATGGATTTAT
>CAMPBP010000050.1 GCA_946639085.1 uncultured Lachnospiraceae bacterium | reverse complement strand
CAAGAACGTATCGATAACGGGAAGTGAGTACGACGTGGAAGATATCACTTTAAACAACTCTTTTCCTCTCGGGCTCAGTAACAAACTGCAAAAAGAAAAAGCAGCAATCTCCCTTTCGGAAGGAATGCTGCTTGTGATCGTTAATAAGTCAGGCCTCTCGTAGGCTGCATAAATTCTTCAAGTCTGTGTTCATACACATCCATGGCCGCTTCTTCGTAGGCGGCCGTTTTGTTTTCAAGTCCCATGAGCCTTAACAAAAATACGGTAAAGGGCGGGTTGAGCACGAGTATCGGTCCAATGATGTAGGTGGCGAAGAAGTTGTTTTTCTTTATACCTTCCGCCTTTGTTTCCGGATTTAATCCGTCGCCTCGTACCGTCTTGAAAAGACCTTCGAACTCACCGTAGGAATGAGTGAACTGGCTCTTAAATCCAACAATATCCATGTCTTCGGCAAACTTGCCCACATACAGCGAATTGTATCTTTCAAGCATCTTTCTTACCGCATGGGTCTTAAAGATGCCAAGGCACTCTATCCTTGAGCCGTCCTCGTTTTCGATGTATTCGCCGAATATCTCAAGGGCGTTACCGGTGATGAGGAATATCTTTCCCGCGTCTATGAGGCTTTCAATGCGTTCTTTGTACGGCTTTAACGCTTTAAGCACCAGTTCCTGTGCGCTCTCCGTCATGGTTCCCATGTAGATAAGGGAAACGTCGTCGTTTGACGCAAAGTAAGGCTCTGACTTAAGCGACGTCTCGATAACATCGAAACCGCCTGCGGAACGCTTCAAATATTCAATATTCATAAGGTCCCCGTAAAGGTTGCAAACCTCGGGAAACAATACTTCAACTTTCATATCGGTCCTTTTCTAAGATAACTTTCTCGCTCTTTCTACGAGCACTTTTCTGACTTCCTGTGTAATGTCAAAAGAATCGACTCCGTGGAATACGCATACGCTTCCGCCCTTGATGAGGGATATGGTGCGTGCTCCGTCGAGCTCATCCATACAAACTTTTATCTTTGAATCGTCGACTCCCGCAAAGAGAAGTCTCAAACGGTAATCTCGCGCTCTGGGACCCGAAACCACGATCTCTTTAACAAGGTCGTCGTTTAAGAATTCAAAGTCGCAATCGTACATCCAACAGGTGTTTTCCGACCAGTGCTGCTCATCGTATAAACAGTTCATCATGAGCATTACGGTCTTTTCACCGGGAAGTTCTCTTACATAATCGAAAGCTCTGGAGATCGCAAGGGCGTTTTTCTCTTTAGCCAGCTGTGTGATTATCTTCACACCGTTTTCTTCCACCAGCTTGTACCTTGATTCAACGACTTTCGCTTTCTTCATGTACTCGGTAAGCTGTTCGTGGGAATAGCCCATCTCTCTGAAGAGCGCCACGATGGAAACCATGTTGTAGATGTTGAAAATACTGTCGTTTACGATCTCATATACGCCGCTTCCGTTTTTGTCGGCTATGGTTACGCAGTTTTTATCGTGGTCGATGTCAAATCCGTGGTAATCGTATTCGGGAGATGAAAATCCGCAGTCCACGCAATGTGCTCTGCCGATGTGATGATAACGAAGATAATCGTACTCAAGACGGCCGGAACACTTGGGGCATATACGGATATCGTTTATGAGGTTGACACACTCGGTAAGATCCGTGTCAAGTTTGTCGATACCGAAGTAGACGCGCTTATTTTCGGGTGCCGTAAGACAGGATATAAGGTCATCACCGTTAAGTATAAGCTTTGACGTGGAAGGAATGTTCTTTGTCAAAATGTTGCTTATGAACTCGGGATGTCCGTTACGCATGATGGAATCCCTGAAAAGATTCGTGATGAGAACGTACTCGGGTTTTACAAACGGGAATATTCTGAGAGCGCTTCGCTCGTCGGTCTCGAACACTGCGGTATCGAACTTTGCCTTACCCGAAAGGTTTGCACCTTTGATAAGCGCGGTGGTGATACCCGTTCTCGTATTTGAACCCGCACGGTTTGAAAGGATCTTCTTGCCCGATGCTTCAAACATATCCACGATCATGTTGTTGACCGTAGTCTTTCCGTTCGTACCCGTAACGGAAATGATGTGCTCGGGTTTTCCTATATATTTCAAAAAATCCGGGCAGATATTTATAGCTATCTGTCCGGGATAGTTGGTAGCATTATGCCCGGTAAGTTTCATTACCGGAATCGATAATTTTGATGCCCACAATGCAAAAAGAAAACGAACTTTACTCATTTTTTATCCTTTTAGGCGTTAAGAAATGCCATGAATTCTTCGTATCTCTTATCGGCATACTCGTAACCGACTTTGTAGTAATTCCTAAGAACATCAGGATTGCTTTCCTTGTTGGTAAGCTTGATGCCTTCGGGTCTGAACACAAAGGCTCTGCCTTCTTTTTCAAGCTTGTTCAAAAGCTCGATGGAATCGTTGTAAAGACCGGGACGAACGTCGATAGCCTTTAAAAGTCCCTTATATTTGTGATAGAAAAGCTTAACCCACTTGGAGTTGTAGATATCGCCCTTTGCGGCCTTTCTGTAGGTTGCTTCTCTTGTGAAGACAACGATGATCTTATCCCATCCTTCTTCAAGTGCCTTTCTTACGGGAATGGCGTCCGCCATACCGCCGTCCATCATGGGCTGACCGTCAATGTATCCGACTTTCGCAAGAAGGGGAAGGGAATTACCCACACGGATAATGTGAAGGAATTCGTCAAGATCTTTAAATTTGTCGTAGTAAGTAGCCTCACCGGTGTTACAGTTGATGACGCTTGTCAAAAATCTCTTTCCGGAGTTTTGGAAAGCCTCGAAGTCAAAAGGACTTTCTTCTCTGGGAATACGATTAAACAGAAGATCCATATTAAAGAAATCTCCCGTTTTAAGCCAAACCTTCAAACCGAGAAGCTGCTCGTTTCTTAAAGGTTCAACGACCGAATCCATGATCCTGCCTTTCTGGCCGGACACGTAATTCATACCTGCATATGCTCCGGCCGAAACCGCGAGAACATTGGGTATATCGATCTGCTTATCCAAGAAATAATCAAGGATGCCGGCGGTGAAGATGCTGCGCATTGCTCCGCCTTCCAATATTATTCCTACTTTACCATTCATAACTCATGAGTGCCCGAAGGGCTCATCCTCTCCTAACAATAACAGAATCATTCTATCACAATATTTTTATTAAGTCCAAACGAATATAGTACTTTTTGTGTAATGGGCTTGCCTTTAAGCTTTGTGAGCGCTTCGCCGTAATAATCAAGCTGAGCTCTGTATCTGTCGATGAGTTCGCTTTCGCTTTCCACATTGTCTGTCTTGTAATCGAGAACGACTATGCCGTCTTCTTCCTCGAAGAACACATCAATGACACCCTGGATGAGAACGTTCTCGTCTCCCGGGAAGTTTTCTTTTAACCGCTTTGCACTGACACCCATTACGAAGGGCTGCTCTTTAAAGAGTTTGCCATTAAGCGCGGCTTTGTGCATGCGAAGAGCCATGTCGGTCTTTGCAAACATGAAAAGTTTGTCCTTGTTTACCAAAGAGAGCTCTTCTTTTGTGGTAATGCCGTTCTCCAACGCCTTTTCAAACTGCGTTTTCCATTCCTCTTCGGAAGGAACCTTCGTATAGTCGATAAGCGCAAGCAGAGCATGGTAAGCGCTTCCCCTGTCGGTTCCGGAAATATGTCTTACGCCGCCTGCGAACAAAGGAATGTATTCTTTTCTTTCCCGTTCTTTGAACAGTTCCTCGGTCTCGCCCTGAACCTCTTCCATGGCGGCCATCTTAAGATTCGAAACGGTGGTTTTGATGTAAAGTCCTTCCAGCTCTTTGTGAGGATATTCAAAGTCGAGGATGGCGGATATCTTTTCTTTAAGTGCCTCGTCCGTGCTGCCGCTTTCAAGATCGGCGCGAATGCCCTTTTTATCCAAGGCAACCTTTAGCTGCGAAGCGTCAAGATCCGTTCCGTTTACCATCTCAAGGGAAAACAGCTTTTTGTTTTCAAGCACCGTATCTTTGATAAGTTCAAGATACGAGCCCTGCTTTACGCCAGAAGGCTCAAAAAACTTCTCGGAATCTTTAACGCTTGTGAGCATGATGAGATTGTCTCTTGCTCTTGTAAGCGCAACATACAATACTCTTATGTCTTCACCCAGCGACTCGTCGGATATCTTGTCGGCTATGAGCTGTCTTTTAAGTGTCATGCGCTTTGTACGTCCGATGGGATCGATTGCCATCGCTCCGATACCTTCGTCGATGTCCGCAAGGAAATTGTCCGACTTGTCTTTTCTGTTAAAGGAATCTTCAAGCGCCATAACGATACATACCGGAAACTCAAGACCTTTGCTCTTATGGATACTCATTATCCTGACGATATCCGCATTCTCGTCAACGACACCGGCTTCTCCCTCGTCAACCGCCTCTGCTTTTTCCATAAGCTCGATATAACGAAGGAAGTGGAATATTCCGAAAAAGCTGGTGGAAGAAAAGTCCGCCGCTTTCTTTATCAAAAGCTCGAGATTTGCTTCTTTTTGCTTACCTGCAGTTTTTGCGCCGTTATAGAGCAAAAATCCCGTGCTCATCACAAGACGCGTGATGAGTTCGCTTATGGGCGTATAAACGCTGAGTTTCCTGTATTCTTCAAGAAGGGTAAGGAAATCGCTTACCACCTTGTTTTCGGGATGACGGGCGTTAAAGCCTTTCATCTTCTCGTAGAAATAGTATTCGTTCTCTTCGGCTTCTCCTTTTATGAGTGCGGAAAGTGCGTCATCGCCCTTCCCGAAGAATGACGTAAAAGCGCCGAACAACGCTATGTCGTTTAAAGGATTGTCAACGATGCGAAGAAAATTGATAACGTCCTGAATCTCCTTGGCCTCATAGAACTTGCCCATTCCTTCCACAAAGAAAGGAATGCCTTTGTTGTCAAATGCGACTCCGATATCTTTTCGCCAGTTCGAAGGCGCTCTTAGCAATACGGCGATATCTTTGTAACTTATCGGCCGCATTCTCTTTTCTTTTTTATCGTATATCTCACGTTTTGAAGCGATGAGTTTTTCCACGGTGTCCGCAAGGCATGCGCACTCCATCGTTTTAACGTATTTCTTTACTTTCTTTCCCGTATCCACAACGATGAACTTTGTGGTGTTGTCCGTTACGGTATCCGGATAGTCCGCCTTGGCGTAAAGGCGTTCGTTTTCGGTGTAAGGTATACCTCCGAGAGTCGGATTCATGATCTCTTCGAATATCCTGTTTACGCTGTCGACGACTTCCCTGCGGCTACGGTAGTTCTCCTTAAGGTGAATGACCTCGCATGAACCGGGTGTCATATTGTAGCCCGACTCTCTGTGCATGAAAATCTGAGGTCTTGCGAGGCGGAAACGATATATGCTCTGCTTAACGTCACCTACCATGAAACGGTTTTGTGACATGTCCGTTCCCTGATGTGACACAGCCGCCAGAATGATCTCCTGAACGAGGTTCGAGTCCTGATACTCGTCGATCATGACTTCGTCAAAGCGCTTTTGATACTCTTTTGCCACGTCCGTAACCGTATAGTGATCCATATCCTCATAATCTTTTATGAGGATCTCTACGGCCATATGCTCCATGTCCGAAAAGTCTATCACGCCGCGGTCTCTCTTTAACGCCTCAAACTCGGCCTTGAAATCCAGTGTGAGCTTAGTGAGCATGGAAACGGTTCGCCCTGCGGCGAGCATGCTCTCGTATTCCTCTTCCAAAGGCACTTTAAGATACTTTGCATAAGTTTCTCTTATCCGCTTTGTATACTCGCTCCTTAACGCTCTTGCGCGGGTGTTAAGTTCGGGATCGCATTCATCGTTAAGCTTGGTGGGAAGACTTGCGGCTTTGTAGTCTGAAAGAGCCTGACCGAGGCCTTCTCTTCCGTCATATTTGTACGCGTCTTTGAACTTTTCGACGTCTTTTAAAAAGCCCTCGAATTTAGTTTTAAATACAATGGGACCGCATGGATCGTCGCAAATATCTATCGCCTTTTCCACGATGGAATTAAGGGAATCCAGTTCATACAAAACCCTTTCATCCACACGCTTTAAAAGTTCCGAATTTTTGAAGTCCTCGAGGCTTTCGAAGAAGTAATCGTTTCTGTTATCCTTAAGCCATTTCTCGGGCCAGGGATAACTCATGGCGAATTCGTAGAGTTTGAGTATGCTCTCTTCGATGCTTGAATCTTTGTCTTTTTTGACATAGCAGTCGATGAGGTTATAAAAATCCGGATCTTTTTCTTCGTACGCTCTTTCAAGAACGGCATTTAGCGCGTCTTCCTTAAGAAGCTTAACCTCCCCCGTGTTCGCCACGCGAAACGAAGGATCTACGTTGATGCTGTGGAAGTTTTCTTTCAACACATCAAGGCAGAAGCTGTCTATCGTGGTGATCTCAGCGTTGTGGATGAGGGTTGACTGACGCACAAGGCGTGCATCTTCGGGATGCTTGAAAAGCTCGGCTTCGAGAGCATCGATGATCTTTTCTTTCATCTCCGATGCCGCAGCGTGGGTAAATGTCACAACAAGTATCCTGTCGATGTCCACAGGTGAAACCGGATCGGTGATCCGTCTTATAATACGCTCTACCAAAACAGAAGTCTTTCCCGAACCTGCCGCAGCGGATACAAGAAGATTCTTTTCCCGGGACTTTATCACTTTTGACTGATCATCAGAAAACGTAATCGCCATCTTCTCCTCCTCCGCATACGTTTTGTCTTAGTTCTTCCTGGCTGAACTCTTTGTCGGAACGTGCCTCAAATCCGTCCGTTTTCTCGTCGTAAGGGCAGACCGAGCAATACTCGCACTGTGTGCACGCTTCATATTTATCGGTTGCAAAGGGTGATACCGAAATATCTCCGTCAAACACTTTCTTTCCGATCCTTTTTACCATTCGATCGGTATAGTTAAGAAGACTTTCGATCTCAGGCATCGAAAGCATCGATTTGGCCGTATTGTCGATTCCGTCTTTTTTGATCTTTGCGGGAACCACCAGACTCTCTTCCATCACGGACTCGTCGTTAAGCTTAAGGTTTTCTTCTTCGGCGAGAAGAACACCCTTCATGGAAAGATTTTTACGGATTTCTTTTTCAACGTCTTTTGAATCGAAATCCACTATGGGATTGTCCAGTTTGTAGTACAAAAGAGCCGAGGGCACAACGTTCATGCCGGGATGTTTCTTTTGCTCGTTAAGCAATATCTCTCGCATATATACTTCCAGCTGCTGCTCAAGACCGAAGTATACGTTTGAGATATCTACGTCATGGTTGCTTGATTTGTAATCCACTATACGTACGTAAATATTTTCGCCGTCACCGCAAAGGTCCACTCTGTCAACCTTTCCGCAAAGCACAAGTCGGGTTGCGTCGTCGATCTCGATTTCTCTCCTGAACTGTACTTCGTGACCTGAAGGAGTGAACTTTCCTCGGTTTATCTGGAACTTAAGCGTATCTATCGTACGCTTCATGATCCTTTTAATCTTGACTACCGTATATTCTCTTCTGGCATCGTCTTTAAGCATGCCCTGCTCGTAATCCGAAACGTACTCTTCTATCGATTCGTCAAGGAGACGCTCGGTATCATCATCGGTAAGCGCTTGCCATGTAATGTTGTTAAGTGTGAGCTTGTGAGCAAAAAGATCCAGCACTCCGTGATAAACATTACCAAGATCGATGGCGTTGAAATCCGCATCCGCCGTGACCTTAAGTTCCATGCCGTAACGAAGGAAATGGGCATAGGCACATTTAGCGAACAGCTCCATGCGGCTTACGCTGGATGTAATGATCTGCCCGTAAATCTTATCTATGATCTCGCGAGAGAGG
>CAMPBP010000049.1 GCA_946639085.1 uncultured Lachnospiraceae bacterium | reverse complement strand
AGGGGACCGGGTTAGGTGAGCATATTAAACTACCCTCCGGCGGGGTATCCGTCGGAGGGTAAAGATTATTTCCACTATTAAAACTATTAATGAACAAGCACCACCATCCCTCGGGGTCAAATCTCGTAATCCATGCATGTCCGGCTCGCGGTATACGGCCGCACCTTCAGATTTGCCACCTCGACGTGCTTGGGATGATTGGAGTATCCCTTAAGCGCCTCCTCGCTCTCAAACAGCGAATCGAGCATCAGATCGCAGTTGGAGCTGCGAAGCGGCTCGGTATTTACCTTGATCTCAACAAGCCCCGGCACCACGCCTTTAAGGCCCTCGAGCCCCTCTTTTATCCCCGCTTTGATCCGTTCGATATCAACCCCCGAGTAGTCATCCTTCAATTTCCAAAGAATTACATGCTTTACCATATACGACCTCCGGTTACTATGTGCTATATACTATTTATACCACTTTCGGTACAAAGAAAAAACATCCCCGAACGCAAATCTGCATCCGGGGGAGACCACTATCATATTCAAGACCACTACATTCAAATCTTGATCACAGTATAAGAATCTCTCGTCTTTTTTGACTCATAAAGCGCCTTGTCGGCAGTTCCTACCAGATTGTTTACAAGTTCAGTTCCGAATGCGGCACCGAAACTCATGGTTATCTGTATTTCGGGATTATTCTCGATCTTTATCGTTCTAAGTTCCGACTTTAGGAACGAAAGCTTGCTTTCAAGATCTTCTTCGGTAATATCAAAAAATACCATCATGAACTCATCGCCGCCGTAACGGAGCACCACATCTTCTTTTCGAACGGACTGTTCAAGCAATTTGGCAACTTTATGGATGGCTTCATCACCGCCCTGATGACCGGCTGTATCGTTGACCTCTTTGAATCGATCGATATCTGCCATGACAACAGCTTTACAGGGCTGATAGATGAGTTTTTCGTCAAGAAACTTTCTGTTTCGGATGCCCGAAAGAGAATCGGTATAGATCTCCATCTCAAATTCGGAAATCTTCTTTTGCTGCGCAAGATTCTGCAGTTTGGCTTCCGTGGTATCCATGCAACCGTAAACGATATGTGCGATACTTCCGTCATTGTTGCGGTCGCCTATCATAAAGATACCTTCAAACCAGCGATTTGCGCTTTCGCTGTAAAATTCCATAGTTGTCGATCCGTGCTCTTCGATGGCGGCGAGAATTTTATCTTTGTCCAGCCATGCATGAAGGGCGGGGCGGAAGCTCTCGGCAACGGAGGCGTCGACATTGTTCTTAAGGAAGCGGATGGCGTCGGGATCTTTGGGAACGGCTTCGACATATTCATTGGCGCTGATCATACGGT
Organism: uncultured Lachnospiraceae bacterium; assembly: GCA_946639085.1. GTDB lineage: Bacteria > Bacillota > Clostridia > Lachnospirales > Lachnospiraceae > UBA1258. Next base: position 6,591 of record CAMPBP010000049.1, on the reverse strand, counting down.
AGCTCATATCGTTAACGTCAATGTATATCGAGAAATTGAAGACTTTGCCTATCGCCTCGATTATACTTAAATAATCCTCAAGTTCCTGCTGGGCCGTGATATCACGGTAGCAACCCATGTATATCTCGAGAGAACCATCATCGGGACGCCTGATGAATCGGCCCGCGCCGGTGACCCATATGACTTTGCCGTTCTTTTTCTGCATGCGGTATGTGGCATGAGTGATATCCGGCAGCTCACGATGAATGTGAACCGAATCCCAGAACAGCTGCACTATGCCGTCCCTTTCTTCGGGAACGAGAGTCTTGACCCAACTTTCGAACTCATTGGGCAGATCGTCCAGACCGTCATAACCGAGCATCTGCCTGGTCTCGTCGTTGAATTCGAAACTAAGCATGTTCTCGTCACGATCGAACGTGCAGAAATACATACCTGCCCGTAAACCTTTGGCAAACATGTCTTCCCTGAATTTGGCTATACGATATTTATTGTTGGCCGCCTCTATCCTTCGGTTACTCTCAGCCAGAATCTCACGCTGCTCCTCGGGATATGCGGAAAGGTCAAACAACGGTATCTCATCATCTATCACTACGCTGGCTTCGGCTTCAAACCTGCCTACTCCGGCATTAATACTGTTTTTTCCTTTATTATCCATCATGTGCTCCTTAGAATTGGTCAAAGATCGATCTCACGATCCAACACGTACAGTATAATACCGATTAATTAATATTCTGTTTGCACGATCCGCCTATTTCATCTTCTTGATCATGCTTGCCATCTCCAGAAAATCGTCAGCCTTAACCAAGGCTATTCCCTGGCCTTCATCGCCAAGCACCACCAGTCGATCGCCCTGTGCGATCTCAAACAATTTCCGCGCTTTGGCCGGAATGACGATCTGCCCCTTTTCGCCCACCGTGACAAGGCCAAAAAGGTGCTTTCCTTTGGGCGGAAGGGCCAATCCCATGTTTTCGTCGGACTCATAATTGGCAAGATCGTCGAGCGACACGCCAAAAATATCCGCAAGAAGCTTACACTTATCCAGGTCCGGAATGGTCTCACCCGACTCCCACTTGGCCACGGACTGTCTGGTAACGCCGAGTTTTTCGGCTATATCCTCCTGAGTCATCTGCAAAAGCTTTCGCATCTGTATCAGATTATCTTTAAACATCTATTTCTCCTTTTTCTTGGCGATCCCCAGCACCGCCCATCTAAAGAACGGGATCTTTGAGATCAGGGCATACAGACCGTAACCGAATGCAAATCCCGCGATCAGGCTTAAAATGTAGCAAAGTGCCGGAGGCAACAGTCCCGGTTTTGCCACAAATAAAGCTACCGACGATATTCCGAGGTAATGGAAAACATACAACCCGAAGCTGCGCTTTGACATCCACTGCGTAAACGGGGTTGAAAAATCGCCAAATCGCGCCATTCCCACGATCATGGCAAGCGATCCGACATAAGCGTCGAGCGCATAGAATAAGCCCCGATTGATCGGCTTATCGGCATAGTTTTGACCGAAATACAGTATCACAAAAACCACGCACAACGCAACCGCAACCACTATAAGCGGCACCGCGATCTTTTTAAGCTTCTCCGTCACTTCATCGTGCGAGAAAACAAAGTAACCCAGCACAAAGAAAACGAAATAAAAAGCGAACCTGTACACCGAGACTATCGGTGTGTTAAGAATCTGAGAAGCACCCCATATGGGCAAAAGAAAAAGCACCACAAGCCACAAAGGCGTCTTTGCCCCTGCCGCCAAAAGCTTTCCCTTTTCAACTTTTCGGATGAGCAGCAGCACCACGCAATATATCCACAAAAGATGCATGTACCACATGACACCGCTTCCCGTTGCGGCCATGATCATATAAATCACCGGTTTGGGAACTCCTGCGGACATAAGACCTTCAAAACCTCCGCCGAGAGACATGCTCACATATCCCTGGATAAACCAGAAAACGAAAAGTCCTATGGTGGACGGAACCAGAAGCTTCAATGTTCTGGCACGCAGAAATTCCTTATCGCTCTTGCGATCAAGACTTAATTTAGCGCTTATTCCCGATACCAAAAAAAGCACCGGCATAAACCACGGATAGACCAGATACATAAACGCATCGTAATACTGAACCTCAAGGTTTGTGATCTTTCCAAGACCGCCAAACACTCCTTCGGCGTTGTACATATAAAAAACATGGTAGATCAACACAATAATAACGGTGATCCAACGAACGTTATCCAAATAGTGTTTTCTCATACTTATCCTTCCTTTGCAATTATTTTTAACATAATTCTAAGGTAAGTATATATAAGAGTCCACCAAGCAAAATTAACATTTGAAGAAAGATTATGTTACAATTGGTTGCATTTGTGTGGAAAGTTCTGTCTTTCCGATGCCTTTATCTTTAGTTCCCGGGGGCAAAAATTTTTTACTCATTTTATCAAGAACTATTCCCCATGCGTATGTATAATAGAATTACGATATCGTAACAGAAAGGACGCAGAGCATGGAAAATATTCAGCTCCTTATCAAAGCCATGGAATATATTGAAGACAATATAGGCGAGTCGATCAAGACAGAAACCATTGCCAAACGGGTGCACTGCTCGAAGTCCTCTATTGAGAAGCTTTTCAGGTATATTAACAACATAAGTATCAGGGATTATATTATTCGAAGGCGCATGAGCAAGGCCTCGCAAGAGATGGTTCGTCATCCGGAAAAGTCGCTGCTTGATATTGCCATGGAATACGGTTACAGCAGCAATGAAGCCTTTTCGAGAGCTTTTTACAGCGTATGGCAGGTGACGCCTTCGGAGTTTAAGAAAAATCCCTCTGAATTTGAACTGTTCCCCGGATACAGAGTTACCCGGGAATTATTGGAGGAAGAAACAATGGCTGACAGAAAAAAAGTTGATATAAGCGAGTTATATGACTGTATTAAAGAAAGAAAAGGCTGCTATCTGGTGCTTGGTGACATCAAAAGTCTCATTCCGATAAACGAGATTTCTCGAAAGGCGGGTGATCTGGCGATAATAACCGCCATGAAACGCATGGAGCAGGCCGCAGGCAATGATGACATAGTTTTCCGTATCGGCGGGGACGAATTCGTAATCCTGACCAATTCAAAAGATGCGGACTATGCCAAGAGTGTATGCGAAAAAATCTTGAGTCACAACGAAGAGGCCATATCCTGGAGCGACAAACAGATCCCGCTTTCACTCTACGTCAAAGCAATGTGTTATGAAGGCGGAACCGCTCTAAGATATTCCGAATTCTTCACTATGCTTCAAAATGAGTTAAGCAACGAATACAAAAGACAGCATCGATAAAACGCTCGATCTGTTAAGGCAATTCATCCATGCTTCTTAAGCATTCGGTAGTGAAACTGCGTCTCTGTACTTCGAACAAAACCCAACCTTTCATATAAGGCACCGACCGGGTTTTGTTTGAAGTACTGTATCTCGATATCCAGGTCTTTGTTCTCATCCAGCCTTTCTTTTAATATCCGGGTCCCGATACCTTTTCCCCGATATTTAGGAACAATGCAAATATTCCCGATCTCATAATTGCCGTTTTCCAATACTTCCGCATTGTAAAACCCTATCTTTTTATCGTCGGCCATAATGATATAAGCGTTGTCCTTGACCGAGGCTATGAATTGCTCAAAATACGCCCTTTGGTCGTCCTCAACCCAGGCTCCCCAGCATTCCTCCACATATTTTTTATACGCGTCTTTCTTAACCTCATAAACAAAATCATGATCGGCATCGGTATACGCTACCAGCTTGATCGCATCTTCCATGGTGTGTCCGCTCCTTTACCCCATTGTATCAAATATTTATGGAATTATGTTGTGCGGTATAAAGAAAACCAACGTAGCAAGTCAGGGGTCATCAAAACCGTCCCCCGAGGTCATAGACTCGGCATACTTTTTCTTGTATAATTATTCTCCGATGAATATAAAAAACGCATGAAGAAATCATGAGCAAAAGGTAATTGAGATGAGAAACATTGAGATTGGGAGTTACAACAATTCTACAGCTGTAAAAGAACAGTACAAAACATCAACGGGTCTTGATATCAGGAGATCTTTTCACAATAAATATTCCACCAACAAGCAAGGTTACGGAAATTGGATAATATCAAATTATGAGACCTTTGAAGGAATGACGGTATTGGAACTTGGTTGCGGCACCGGCAGCAATTGGATGGGCCACGAAGATCTGCTTGATACGTTTGGCAAACTTGTGCTGACAGATTTCTCTGAGGGCATGCTGAGTACGGCCCGTGAAAATGTAGGCGACAGGAATAATATCGAGTACCTTGTGGCAGACATCCAGAATCTGCCGTTTGACGACCGTTCATTTGATATGATCATTGCCAATTCCATGCTTTATCATGTCCCGGATATCAAAAAGGGCATAAGCGAGGTTCGACGAGTGCTCAAAAAAGACGGAACATTTTACTGCGCAACGATCGGCGAGCATAACTTCGTAGAGCAGCTTGCCGAATGGTTCAGGCTCGGCGGCGAAAATTTCAACCCCAACCATAACTTCACCATGCAAAACGGCGAAGAGCTGTTACGAACCGCTTTCTCGGACATAGAAGCCGGATTTTATCAAGACTCCCTTCACGTGACGAATATAGACGATCTCGTTGATTACCTAAGAAGTCTTGCATCGCTTAAAGCATTAAACGACATTCCGCTTGAAAAATTGAAAGCAATAATCACAGAGCATTCGGTAAACGGTGTAGTGGATCTGCCCAAAGAGTACGGCATGTTCATTGCAAAGGGCTATGTGTGATCGCACCTTTACCTCCGCAGATCGGTACAAAGAAAACGCCTCAAAAAAACGCCGGGGATCGCTCCCCGGCAATATATGTAATGCGTGGTATCAATCGGGATATCACGCTAATCGAGGTAGGGCACTGTTTTCAGTGCAGTTGAGGTATTGTTCATAGGCGTATACCTCCTTTCCTCGAAAAGCATTATAGCATAAATGATCGCCCTGTGACTGCAAACATATATTTCGCATTTATTCGAACATTTGTTCTTGATTTCGGGTTGCTCATTTGCTACAATTTTATTGGAAGGTGTTACCAAACGGTAAGCGGTTGGCCCTCCTCGCGGAGGGTGCTTTTTCTACCCTCCGACTATTATTGTAGGAGGGAATGCCGATGAGTATTATCGATATGCTGGCGATACTGTCCTTCGGGATAGCAGCGTTCCAATTGGGATACTTATTTGGATGTAATAAGAAAAAGAGATAACCGCCTCTTGGTCGTTGATGGCGGTTATCTCTTAAAATCGCTATTATAGGGCCAACCGTGAACTACGGTAGCACCTTCTTTATGTCTTGATTGTACGCTCTGCCTTCACAAAAGTCAATTCCTGCATTTTCAAGGCATGCAAATTGCGATTTCCACTTTCGTTTCAACAGTTCAACCATTTTCCAAAACAGTCCGCTAACCCCGTCCTCAAAGGGTCACGGCACAAAGAAAAAACTACTGTTACCATAAACACCACCTCTTCCCTATTCTCTCACGCTGTGATATGATTTTTTTGTAAGCAAATTTCATATCACGTTTAAATCTTCTTTTGGGATATCTGCCCAATCTGTTTATCGCTTCTGGAATTCTTGCTTATAACCACCATTAATCATAGGCAGGAATTACATAAGCATTACAGCTCTTCACTCGGTTCCTGTCTTATCAACAGGAAAGGAGAACTATATGAGTGAAAAAAGGGTTACAGTAAAACAATATGAAGAATTGTCTTTCCGTGACGATTTCATGTTCGGAAAGGTGATGCAGGATCTCGGACTATGCAAGGACGTTATAGAATGTCTCTTGGGCCGTAGTATCGGCGAACTGGCCGAGGCGCAATCGCAAAAGGAGTTCAAGTTCACCAAAGACGGAAAATCGATAAGGCTTGATGTTTTCAACCGCGATTCATTAGGCGAGATATTTGACACTGAAATGCAGAACTTAAATCACAAGTCAATCGAGCATCTCGACCTTCCCAGAAGAAGCCGCTTTTATCAGTCTTCTATCGACATCGACTTTATGGAAAAGAACATGTCCTACAAGTCTTTACCTGACAGCAATGTGTTGTTCATTTGTACATTTGATCCGTTCGGGGATGGCTTATGTCAATACACCTTTGGTGAGATATGTAAGGAAACAGGCAAGATGCTTGAAGACGGCACCGCCAAGATTTTTTATAACTGCACATACACGGGCGTAGATATTCCCAAAGAATTGGCGCAGTTATACGATTATATTGAAACCGGAAACACTACCAACCCCCTTACACAGCGCATAAACTCCGCCGTTGAGAAGGGACGCAGAAACGAAATCTGGAGGACGGAATATATGCATTTTGAGCGAATAGTGATGGATGCCAGAGACGAAGGTCTCGAAGAAGGCCGCAAAGAAGGACGTGAGGAAGAACGTGCCAACACCGAGCGTGAACGTGCCCGTGCCGACGAAGAACGCGCCCGTGCCGACGAAGAACGCGCCCGTGCTGACGAAGCCAAAGCCGTTGCCGATGCTGCAATAGCGTTGCTTAAAGAGCACGGACTATCACTTCCC
>CAMPBP010000048.1 GCA_946639085.1 uncultured Lachnospiraceae bacterium | reverse complement strand
CCTGTAAACCAAAGCAAATAAACTTTTTCTAAATTAATCGTAAAGAATCATATTAAAGCACTCTTAATGGTGTGTTAACGGTTTGACCTTAAAAGTGGATTGTTGTATCATCAAAAGGCATGAAAGGACTTATATATGGATAAAGAAAACAAAGTATTTGCACTTCTTATAGATGCGGATAACGTATCACCGAAATATCTCGGAGCCATAATCGAAGAGATCACCACCAAATACGGCTCCTTATCATACAGAAGAATCTACGGCGATTTCACCGAAACGAGAAAAAAGGCCTGGAAGGATGTCTTAAGAGACAATTCCTTAACTCCCATCCAGCAATACGAGAACACCGTCGGCAAAAACTCCACCGACTCCGCCCTTATAATTGATGCGATGGATATTCTTTATACCGGCAACGTGTACGGTTTTTGCATTGTTTCAAGCGACGGTGATTTTACCCGCCTTGCCAGCAGACTTCGGGAATCACAGAAATATGTGGTAGTAATGGGCGAAGAAAAAACTCCGCGATCCATACGTATGGCGTGTGACAAATTCATAACCCTTGAAAACCTCATCGAACGCGACGATGAAAAGAGTGCTTCTAAGAAGAAAGGTTCGGGCAAACGCGTCGAAGTTCTTGATAAGAAGTTTGTTATTTCTCTCATGACGGATATCATAACCGACAATAACAACAACGGAAGAAACACTCACCTTGGTGAAATGGGAAGTAAGATAAACGCCCGTTACCCCGACTTCGACTCCCGTGACTACGGTTACTCCACTCTTTCAAAAATGGTGGAAGAAACGGAAGGCTTTCTTCTTGAAAAGAAAGGCACCGCTTACTACGTGACTCTTTCCAACACCGAGTCGAAAGGCGACATTTACGCATTTGCAAGAAATCTTATCGAAAAAGCGGGATCAAAGGGCATGAACATTGCGGAGCTTTCAAACCAGCTTCACACCAAATACCCGTCATTTTCCCCAAAGACTTACGGATATTCTCAGTTCCAGAAGTTCGTAAGCTCCATTCCCGGAACCGTTTTGTACAACGAAGAGCACGGAAAACGTGTAGTAGTTGAAGGCAAAAACGCATAAAGAAAAATCTGTTCGGAGGCTTCCATGCCGATAAATGCGACCAACGCATCAATAATCCTTTTATATATCGTCGATCTTTTCGTGATCGTACCTTTATATACGAAGAAAAAATACGACCACTCCACAAGACGCAATAAACTCATAGTAAAGGGAATTGCCATCGGTATCCCGCTTTTGATGCTTCTTTACAAGAGCTCATATACTTTGGCCTGCGGTTCTTACCACCCTTTCATTTGCATGCTCACCCTCGGCATGCTTCTTTGTGCCTTCGGTGACATCTATCTCGAGATACGTTTCTTCAGAGGAGGTTGTTTCTTTCTCGCAGGCCACCTTGTTTACGTTATCTCGGTTATTGGAACATACAGAAACATTTCGTGGATCACCATCGCTTCGTTTGTGATACTTTGCTCTGCCGGAACTTATATCACCGTCACCAAACTCGACAAAAAGTACAGAGTTCCTCTTCTTATGTACAATCTCGTAATAAGCGCTTCTTTTGCCATGGGATTAACTCTTGTGACCTCGCTTCTTACCTTTGATGTGCTTCTTGGATCGGGTCTTATGCTGCTTGTTATATCCGACTGGCTTCTTGCCCGTAACAAACTTTACGGCAGTAACTACAAACGTTCTTTGTTCTCTCTTGTCTGCTACTTCGGCGGACAGATACTCATCTCCTCTTTGGTATTATTCATATAAAAATGACCTCTCTTTTGTGAATTTTTAACAATCAATCAACACTTTACTTTAGTAGAGTGTTGCTATTTTACATTGACAGAGTAGGCCAATTGGGGCAATATTCATGTATGATGTTTTTATTAGGAGGACTATTATGAAAAAAATTACCAAGTTATTTGCTGTAGTTTTATCAACAGCCATGGTTGTTGCTTCATTCGCAGGATGCGGTAGCGCAAAAGGCGGCGACACATGGAAGATCGGTGGCATCGGACCTACCACAGGCGGTGCTGCAGTTTACGGTATCGCAGTACAGAACGGTGCTGATCTTGCTATCAAGGAGATCAACGCTGCAGGCGGTATCAACGGTCATCAGATTGAGTACAATTTTCAGGACGACGAGCTTGACAACGAAAAGTCAGTCAACGCATACAATGCACTTAAGGACTGGGGTATGAACGTACTTGTTGGTTCAGTTACTTCAGGATGCTGTATCGCAGTTGCAGCTGAGTCTGTAAACGACAACATGTTCCAGATCACACCTTCAGGTTCCGCACCTGACTGTATCGCAAACAAGAACGTATTCCAGGTTTGCTTCAACGACCCTAACCAGGGTATCGGTGCTGCAAGCTACATCGGAACGAACAACGTTGCTTCTAAAGTAGCAGTCATCTACGACAGCTCTGATGTTTACTCTTCGGGTATTTACCAGAAGTTCGCTCAGGAAGCAGCTAATCAGCCTTTCGACATCGTATCGGCTGAAGCTTTTACCGCTGATTCAAAGACAGACTTCTCTGTTCAGCTTCAGAAGGCAGCTGATGCAGGCGCTGAGCTTGTATTCCTTCCCATTTACTACACAGAGGCTTCTTTAATTCTTACCCAGGCAGCTTCTGCAGGATACAGCTTCAAGTTCTTCGGTTGCGACGGTCTTGACGGTATCCTCGGTGTTGAAAACTTCGATACCTCTCTTGCAGAAGGCGTAATGTTACTTACTCCTTTCGCAGCAGACGCAGCAGACGAGAAGACGCAGAACTTCGTAAAAGCATATGAAGCAGCTTACGGCGATACACCCAACCAGTTCGCAGCAGATGCTTATGATGCAATCTACATCATCAAGGCAGCTATCGAGAAGGCTAACATCGAGCCTTCAACAAGCGTTTCAGAGATCGGTGACGCTCTTGAAAAGGCTATGACCGAGATATCGGTAGACGGTCTTACCGGTGAGGCAATGCACTGGAGCGCAGACGGTGCCGTTAACAAGGCTCCCAAGGCTATGGAGATCAAGAACGGTAACTACTCTCTTATCCAGTAATCAAACAGACGCCTGAGTCTTTGGGGAAGCTGCATTCATTAATGTATGCAGCTTCCTTTGTTTTTAAGGACAAATCAATTGCCCGAATCTTCGCAAATATGGTATACTTTATTGGTTAAGCGGTTATGCTTAAAACAACTGTTTAGAAGGAATTGCTATGAGTTTCATCACTTACTTGATCAACGGCATAAGTCTGGGCTCGGTGTACGCGATAATAGCTCTGGGATACACCATGGTCTACGGTATTGCCAAAATGCTTAATTTCGCTCACGGTGACGTAATCATGATAGGCTGTTACACGGTCTTTACGATAGTGAGCACATTAAATCTTCCTACATGGCTCGGAATGATAATATCCATCGTTCTTTGTACCGTGCTGGGTATCACCATCGAAGCGGTCGCATACAGACCGTTAAGACAGGCCAGTTCTTCCCTTGCGGTTCTCATCACCGCCATCGGTGTAAGCTACCTGCTTCAGAACGTGGCTTTGCTTATCTTCGGTGCGAACACCAAGTCTTTCACCTCGGTAGTCAATATCAATGCGTTAAAACTCGGTACCGACGGTGCCCTTACCATCACGGGGGAAACCATCGTTACGATCTTAGCCTGCATCATAATAATGATCGCACTTACCATGTTCGTTAACAAAACAAAAGCCGGTCAGGCCATGCTTGCCGTATCGGAAGACAAGGGTGCGGCACAGCTTATGGGTATCAATGTAAACGCAACGATATCCCTTACCTTTGCCATCGGTTCCGCTCTTGCCGCCATCGCAGGCATGCTTCTTTGCTCCGCATATCCCGCTCTTACGCCTTACACCGGCTCCATGCCCGGTATCAAAGCTTTCGTTGCTGCGGTATTCGGCGGTATCGGTTCCATTCCGGGCGCCTTCATCGGCGGTATTATTTTGGGAATAATCGAGATCCTCTCGAAAGCATATATATCATCTCAACTCTCCGACGCCATAGTATTCCTGGTGCTTATCGTTGTACTTGTGGTTAAGCCTACGGGAATTCTCGGTCGCAAGATCCAGGAAAAGGTTTAGGAGGTGCGACATGAAAAATTTTGTGGTTAAAAACAAAGACAATCTGATAACTTACGGCATAGTGATAATCGCATATATCGTCCTTCAGACTCTCATATCCTTCGGTGCTGTATCGAGCCTTATGACAGGTCTTTTGGTTCCTCTTTGCGCTTACATTATCCTTGCCGTTTCGCTTAACGTGACAGTCGGCATCCTGGGCGAATTAAGCCTCGGACATGCGGGCTTCATGTGTGTCGGAGCATTTACCTCGGCTTTCTTTTCAAAGCTTATCGTAAACGTGATCACCGTGGGATGGATCCGCTTCACCCTCGCGATCCTTGTGGGCTTCATATGTGCCGGCATTATCGGTTTTCTCATCGGTATGCCCGTATTACGACTTAAAGGCGACTACCTTGCCATCGTAACCCTTGCCTTCGGCGAGATCATCAAAAACGTAATAAACGTTCTCTACATCGGAAAAGACTCAAAAGGTCTTCACTTCTCCATGAAAGACGCTCTCGCACTTAATCTCGAAGAAAACGGTGAGGTCATAATAAACGGAGCACAGGGAATCACCGGCACTCCAAAGAATTCAAACTTTACTGTCGGCGTGGTCTTAATACTCATCACACTCTTTATCGTACTTAACCTTATAAAGAGCCGTGACGGACGTGCCGTAATGGCCATAAGAGATAACGTCATCGCAGCGGAATCTGTGGGCATCAACATCACCAAATACAAACTGCTGGCATTTTCCGTATCCGCAGCTTTGGCAGGCGTTGCCGGAGTTTTGTACTCCCACAACTTAAGCTCGCTTATGGCTACACCCAAGAACTTCGGATACAACATGTCCATCATGATACTGGTATTCGTGGTCCTGGGCGGAATCGGAAACATAAGAGGTTCCATAATCTCTGCAGTTTTACTTACACTGCTTCCGGAGCTTCTTCGCGGCCTTTCAAATTTCCGTATGCTCATCTACGCCATCGTACTTATCGCAATGATGCTCTTCTCCTGGTCACCCAAGGCCAAGAACTTCAGAGAAAAAGTCGTATCTTCTGTATTCTTTTGGAGAAAGAAAGAAAACGAATCGAAAGGAGGAATCGACAATGCAGGCAACTAATCCGGTACTCGAAGTTACCAATCTTTCGATATCCTTCGGAGGTCTTCGCGCGGTTGACGATTTCTCGGTAACCATAAACGAAGGCGAACTTTACGGTCTCATAGGCCCCAACGGCGCAGGTAAGACAACGGCATTTAACCTCCTTACCGGTGTTTACAAACCTAACGAAGGAATAATAAAGCTTTGCGGTGAGGACATCACCGGAAAGTCCACAATAGCGATCAACAAAGCAGGTATCGCAAGAACCTTCCAAAACATCCGTCTTTTCAAAGACTTATCCGTACTTGATAACGTTAAGGTTGGTCTTCACAACATTTACACCTACTCGACCATGTCTTCCATTTTGAGACTTCCCAAGTACTATAAAGTCGAGAAAGAAATGAACGAAAAAGCCATGGAATTGCTTAAGGTCTTCGATCTTGACGATTCGGCAAATCTTAAAGCTTCACAGCTTCCTTACGGTAAGCAGCGTAAACTTGAGATAGCAAGAGCCCTGGCCACCAATCCCAAGCTCCTTCTTCTTGACGAGCCTGCGGCAGGTATGAACCCCAACGAGACCAAAGAGCTCATGGATACGATCTCCTTCGTAAGAAGCGAGTTTAAGATGACAATACTTCTTATTGAACACGACATGAAACTTGTTTCGGGAATATGTGAACGCTTAACGGTGTTAAACTTCGGCCGTATTCTTGCCGAAGGCCCCACATCGGAAGTGCTTAACAATCCCGATGTTATCACTGCATATTTAGGTGAATAGGAGGATAAACAAATGGCAATGCTTGAAGTAAATGACCTCCACGTTCACTACGGCGTGATAGAGGCCATAAAAGGAATCGATTTTAAAGTAAACAAAGGCGAAGTCATCGCCCTTATAGGAGCTAACGGTGCGGGCAAGACCACCATTTTGCATACCGTCAGCGGCCTTATAACTCCCACGAAAGGAAGCATCACATTCGAAGGGGTGGACATCACCAAAACTCCCGGTCACAAAATCGTGTCCATGGGTATGGCACACGTTCCGGAAGGTCGTAGAGTTTTCCAGCAGTTAAGTGTTCTTCAGAACCTTAAGATGGGTGCTTTCACAAGAAAAGACAAAAAAGAGATAGACGAAACACTTGAGATGGTCTACAAACGTTTCCCCCGTCTGGCAGAACGTAAGAATCAGATTGCAGGAACGTTATCGGGCGGTGAGCAGCAGATGCTTGCCATGGGACGTGCTTTAATGAGCAAGCCCTCCATCATCTTAATGGACGAACCCTCTATGGGTCTTTCCCCCATTTTTGTTAATGAGATATTTGATATAATAAGAGAGGTAAGTGCATCGGGTACTACGGTATTGCTCGTTGAACAGAACGCAAAGAAAGCTCTCGCCATAGCCAACAGAGCCTACGTCCTTGAAACGGGAAACATAGTACTTGAAGGTGACGCAAAAGAACTGATGAACAACGATGCCATTAAAAAGGCATATCTCGGAGAATAATAAGGAGGTGCGGACGTGGATAAATATGTTATCACAATAGCTCGCCAATACGGCAGCGGCGGTAAGACAATAGGCGAAATGCTCTCTAAGAAGCTCGGAGTCGAGTATTACAACAAAGACCTTATCTTAAAGGCCTCCGAGGAATCCGGCATAAATGTATCATTGTTTGCTAATGCCGATGAGAAAAACAAAGGACTCTTCTCTTTCTTCAAGAAAAAGAAGTACGGCGGAGAAGTGCTCTCTCCTTCGGATCCGAACTTCACGTCCGAAGAAAACCTTTTTAACTATCAGGCAAAGATCATCAAAGAACTTGCCGAGAAAGAATCGTGCATCATAATAGGGCGCGCCGCAGATTACATCTTAAGAGACCGCAACGATGTCTTAAGCGTATTTGTTCACGCTCCTCATGACTTTTTGATGGAACAGGCGGCAAAGAAACATTCAATGCCCGAAAAGGAACTGGAGAAATACATCGCAAAGATCGACAAAGAACGCGCCGACTACTACAAGCGCCATACCGGCCGAGAGTGGACCGACGCCCGCAACTACGATCTGTGCCTTGACAGTTCAAAGCTGGGATTTGAAAGATGTGTGGATGAGATAATCGCTTATATGAACGTAAGATTTAAGTAAAGTGATTTTGAACCAACACCACCGTCCCCTAGGGTCAAAAATTAAAAGACCTCTGATCGATGATCAGAGGTCTTTGTTTATCAGTCTTTTACAGGTGTAAAACCGAAAGCATCGGAAAGAGCCTTGATTGAAACAGCTCCGCCGTATCCTTGCATTTTGGTAAGATCTGCGCCTGCGGGAATCGTTATGGAACCGTAGATATCATTTATAGAGCAATAAATGGTAGTAGCGGATTTCCTTTCCATTAACACTTTGACAATATCTTCATCCAGAGAGTTCTGTGTGCAAACGAACTTAGCGGGCTTATCTGAAGCGACCTTATCCAATATTCTGACGGTATCGATCACTTCCATGCGTCTTATGATCTCAGCCTTGGGAAGTGTGGGATCGATGCCGTATTCTAAAGCGCTGTAGTAATCGGCATTATAATCGAATATGGGACATAAGTAAACACCGCCGCCTTTTTTAACGATCACATAGTAGTTACCATTTTCATCGACTGAAAGCGGTAATTCATTTCCCTCAAAATCATATAATCCGGTAATACATAACTCAGAACTGTTATTGGGTTTGATCAGGAGCTTTGCGCCTTCTTTTGCTACAAGTCTTCCCTCTTTTTGATCCAAAGCGCTGCCG
>CAMPBP010000047.1 GCA_946639085.1 uncultured Lachnospiraceae bacterium | reverse complement strand
GAGTACGATATACGGTACACCTGCAATGATATCTTCAGGTTGTAAACAAAACAGGCAACCAAAAGGAGATCGTCATGAAGAAGAACATCATCGTATATGCACTGGCAACATTATTACTTGTAACATCACTCTTCACACTTGTTTCGGTAAAAGCTTCGGGAAGCAATCCCGTCATTTCAAAGCAAAACGTACAGGCCGAGAAAGAATATGTCAAAGCTTTAAAGGAAGTGCTTAAAGACAACAGCCTTCCCAATGCCGGAATAACACTTACAAAGACAAGCGACGGATACACCACCGAGTATACGGTAAGCATCCACACCGGCGAAGAAAACAGTGAAGAGCTTTTGAATGAGTTAAACGCGGTTGATTCCAAAATAGAGGGATCGACGGTTTACATAAATCTATCATGATGTGATTCACATCCCGGAGGACAATATGAGGGAAACACCCAAGGAATTTGAGATCTACAGACACTTCAAAGGTGACAATTATCAGATAGTTACCACGGCGATCCATTCCGAGACCGGAGAAGAACTTGTTATATACAAAGCTCTTTACGGTGAAGGAAAAACCTATGCCAGACCTCTTGAAATGTTCCTTAGCGAAGTGGACAGAGAAAAGTATCCGAATGCCGATCAGAAATACAGATTCGAAAAGCAGGAGATGGCTGCGGATCCGGGTGTAATGGAATTCCTTGCTGCGGAAACCGCAGAAGAGAGGATAAAGATACTTAACAAGATGGAACTTCGCATAACCGATTCCATGATTGATACGATGGCGATGTCTTTGGACCTTGACGTAAAGCAGGGCCCCGTTTCGGAAAGATTTGACGATCTTAAAGGATGCCTTGAAACGATAAAGAGATTTGAAACCAACAGATTAAGATAGCGCGGGATGAGATTATCCCGCAAAGCGGAGGTAATCATGCCTTACAAACTTGATAACAAACTGGTGGTCGGAGTTTCATCGAGAGCACTTTTCGACCTTACTTACGAAAACGAGATATTTGAAAAAGAAGGAGTCGACGCTTACTGCAAATACCAGGTTGAGCACGAAAAAGAACTCTTAAAGCCCGGCCCCGGATTCAAACTTATAAAGGCACTCTTAAAGATAAACGATCTTAAGGGTTACGAAGGCAGAGTGGAAGTCATTATAATGTCACGTAACAGTGCCGACACTTCACTTCGCGTATTCAATTCCATCGAGCATTACGGACTCAATATCACACGTGCGGTGCTCGCAAGCGGCGGAAGTCTTGCCCCTTACTTAAATGCATTTAAGACGGACCTTTTTCTTTCTGCCTATGAGGACGATGTGCAGAGTGCGATAAACTCGGGTATTGCCGCCGGTATCATATGTACCGATTCCGGACGCGATTACAATACAGACGAAGATATCAAACAGATCAGAATAGCATTTGACGGAGACGCCGTTTTGTTCACCGACGAATCCGAAATGATATACCAAAGAGAAGGGCTTGAAGCCTTCGACGAAAACGAAAAGAAGAACGCGGATAAGCCGCTTCCTCAGGGACCTTTTGCAAAGTTCTTAAAAACGATATCGGATCTACAAAGAGAATTCGATCCCTCGGAAGTACCCATACGGACAGCGCTTGTCACTGCGAGAAGCGCTCCCGCTCACGAGCGGGTGATAAGAACATTAAGAGCATGGAACGTGCGTATAGACGAAGCATTTTTCCTCGGCGGCATCCAGAAAAAGGATGTGCTTGAGGCTTTTGGTGCGCATATCTTCTTTGACGATCAGGCCGTACATACAGGCCCCGCGTCGGAAGTTGTTCCCAGTGCACGAGTGCCCTATAGGAATCAGAAATCTTCCAAGAAGATTTCTGAACCCAATGTTCAGGGTTAGGAACATTGGGTTGCCGAAGGCATTCCGCAGTTGCTTTGGTGTTTCACAAAGCAACTGTTACCGATAGTATGAAAAACAGTGAGAGGATAAAGAATGAAATTATTAAGCATAGCCGTGCCGTGTTACAATTCTGCGGCATATATGGAGAAATGTGTGGATTCGCTTCTTGTGGGCGGTGATGATGTAGAGATAATCATCGTTGACGACGGATCGCAAAAAGACAATACAGGAGAGATAGCCGATGCGCTCGCAGCCAAATACATAGGCATAGTTAAAGCCGTTCATCAGGAAAACGGCGGACACGGCGAAGCTGTGAATACGGGACTTAAAAATGCCACGGGCCTTTATTTCAAGGTTGTGGATTCCGACGATAAGCTTGAGCCGGGTGCATATAAAAAGGTGCTGGAGACTCTTAAGAGATTTAAAGACGATCCCATCGACATGCTTATTTCAAACTATGTCTACGACAAAGAAGGTGCGGAGCACAAGCATGTTATGCAATACAGAAGCGTTCTTCCCAAAGACAAAGTATTTTCATGGGAAGACGCGAAGCATTTCAAAAAAGGCCAGTACATTCTCATGCACAGCGTAATTTATCGTACGCAGATGGTTAAAGAAAGCGGACTTAAGCTCCCGGCCCATACTTTTTATGTTGACAGCATCTATGTATTTGAGCCGATGCCTTACGTAAAGAAGATGTATTATCTCGATGTTGATTTTTATCTTTACTACATCGGAAGAGAAGATCAGTCGGTCAACGAGAAAGTCATGATAGGAAGACTCGATCAGCAGACGAGAGTAAACAATATCATGTTCGATTACTTCTCAAAGGTCGGTCCCACCATAAAAGACAGAAAGACACTTTACAACTACATGTACAATTATCTTGAGATCATCACGACCATCACAAACGTAATGAACATTCTCAAGAATACGGAAGAATCGATCAAAGACAACGATAAGCTCTGGGCTTCCTTTAAAGAAAGGGACGAAGCTCTTTACAAGAAACTTCGTCACGGCCTTGTGGGAACGGCGCTCAGCATTCCCGGAAAGTTCGGCCGCAGCGTTACGGTATTCGGATACAGAGTATGCCAGAAGATATTCAAGTTCAATTAAGCAACAAAATTATGTAAACCACTATGGTGGCGGAGGTTTTATGATCTCAGATATTAAAAATCATCTTGAAAATGCGATCATTCCTTTCTGGAAAGGATTAAGAGACGACGAATTCGGCGGCTATTACGGATACATGGATTTCGATACCCTTACCGTCGACAAAAAATATGTCAAAGGCTGTATTCTTCATTCAAGAATATTGTGGTTCTTTTCAAATGCGTACATGCTCTTAAAAGATGAATCGCTTAAAAGCGAAGCCGATCACGCATTTGAGTTTATTACAAAGAACTGCCTGGACAAAGAAAACGGAGGCATTTACTGGGCCGTAAACTATGACGGAAGTTTAAATGACTCTCTTAAACATACGTATAATCAGGCATTCTGCATTTACGCAATGTCATCATATTACGATGCCACGGGAAATAAAGAAGCGCTTAACATCGCGTACGATCTTTACAATCTTATCGAGACGAAGTGTCGCGATGAGGACGGATATCTTGAGGCTTTCACAAAAGATTTCAAGACAGCTCCCAACGACGAACTTTCAGAGAACGGCGTTATGGCAGACCGTACCATGAATACGTTATTGCATGTTCTTGAGGCATATACGGAGCTCTACAGAGTTGACGGCAATTCCAAGGTGGCGGATTCTCTTCGCGCGATCATGGATATATTCATGGCGCATATGTACAACCCGACTCTTAAGCGTCAGGATGTGTTCTTTGACCTTGATTACAATTCCCTCATCGATCTTCATTCCTACGGCCACGACATAGAGACGTCATGGCTTATGGACAGAGCCCTGGAAGTGCTTGATGATGAAGAATATACAAAGAAACTTACTCCCATAACCAAGGACCTGGCCGCAAAGGTTTTCGATGTGGCCTTTGACGGAAGATCTCTTGCAAACGAATGTGAGAGAGGAGTGGTGGATACAAAGAGAGTATGGTGGGTTCAGGCCGAAACCGTTGTAGGTTTTGTGAACGCTTATCAGAAATCCGGCGATGAGAAATATTTAAAAGCAGCAGGGGCTTGCTGGAACTATATAAAAGATGTTATTGTAGATAAGCGTGCCGGAAGCGAGTGGCTGAGCGAAGTAGATGCAAGCGGCCTTCCGCTTACGAAAAAACCCATAGTGGAGCCATGGAAATGCCCGTATCATAACGGACGCATGTGCATGGAGATCATCAAAAGGGGAATAGAGTAATTGAGTAACGATTTCTTATTTTTTGAACCCGTCTACATGGAAAGAGTGTGGGGCGGTAATAAAAGCAGAAGCGAGTTCGGTTATGATCTTCCTTCGGACAATATAGGAGAGTGCTGGGTCATCACCGCCAACGAGATCGGTGATTGCGTTTGCACCACCGACGGGTACAAAGGTAAAACTCTTACCTGGCTTTGGGAGAACAAAAGGGAGCTGTTCGGCAATTACGATTGCGACAGATTTCCGCTTCTTTTAAAGATACTCGACGCAAAGACGGATCTTAGCATACAGGTTCATCCCGACGATGAATATATGGCAAAGAAAGATCCGAAAGCCTGGGGAAAGACCGAAAGCTGGTATATCCTAAACTGTGACGAAGGTGCGACGGTAGTGGTCGGACACAATGCCCGTACACGCGAAGAACTGCGGGAGATGATAGATTCTTCAAGGTACAAAGAACTCATCCGCGAGGTTGAGGTGCACAAAGGAGATTTCATTCAGATCGACGCAGGCACCATTCATTCCATAAAGGGCGGCGTCATGATACTTGAGACGCAGCAGAACTCGGATATCACTTACAGAGTTTACGATTACGACAGACTTTGGAACGGGAAGTTAAGAACGCTTCACAGAGAGGAAGCAAAAGACGTAACGGTGGTTCCGGCGGTAAAGGAGCCCGCGTTCAAAACTTCGGATACCGATCCCATCGTGAACCTCGTAAGCTGCAAATACTACGATCTTTTTAAACTTAATGTCAAAGGTGATCTTACGATCGATAACGACGCACCCTTCAGGCTTGTGTCCTGTATAGAGGGAAGCGGAACGGTAAACAAAAAAGTCACCTTAAAGAAAGGTGACCATTTCATAGTGCCCGCGGGCATTGATAAACTTGAATTTAATGGAGAGATGACGTTGATCACGTCCGTTCCCGGGAAGCGTTAAGGTGATGAGCCAGACGCTTCCTTATTTCTTTTCTGTAGACGATTATCGTCATCAAAAATGCCATAATAAATGCGGTGCAGACATCAAACAGCGAATGTTGCTTTAAAAACATCGTCGAAAGAATTATGGATACACAAATGATAAAAGAAGGTATCCTGAAGATCTTCTTGTCTCTTGTATAGCTGCAGTGCATTATGCAAAGATGCGCGCCGATGGAATTGTACACGTGGATGCTGGGCCAAAGGTTTGTGGGAGTATCCGTCGAGTACAATGACTTCACAAGTCTTGAGCAGAAATTGTCTCTGGGAAGTACAAGGGGCCTTAAGTTGTGACCGTTGGGCCAGATCGTCGATATTATAAGAAATATCGTCATCCCGGTAAAAAGAAAAATCAGCGAATTGTAATATTCATTTAAGTCTTTGTAGAACGCAATTCCGACACAGGCAAACATGTAAACGAACCATGTGAAATACGGGATAACGAAAAACTCGCAGAACGGAATGAGATCGTCCGCCGCGGTATGTATTATCCTGTAGGTGGTAACCTTTTTCTCCAAAATGGCAAACCACGCAAGATACAAAGCCATGTATGCGAATATCGGTATGGCGTGCTTATATTTATTCCAAAACTTAGCCAAAAGAAAAACCTCGATTTATTTCAAAAATCTCAGTGCACCGGGCACAACACTTACTCTTATGTGATCGGATTTGGCATAAACCTCTCCGTCGGTATGTACCCATAAAGGAATCTCCGATTTAACTTCATAAGATTTGGCGTGGAACTGACCGACATGTTTGTTGGAGACGTGAGTTCCTTTAGCGGCCTTGGGTATTACCGATATTGCTTCAAGAGGTGACATGTTGTTAAACACGCATATATCAAGGTAACCGTCATCGGGAACCGCTGCGGGAGCGAATTTATATCCGCCGCCTTCGTAACAGGTGTTCATTCCGACAATGAATCTTAATCTGTCAAATTCTATGGATTCGCCCTCATCAAAAATGATGGTGGCTTTGGGCTTAACATCTCCGAAAATAAGTTTTACGGAAATGAGGCCGTAGATAAGTTTTCCCAGTCCTATTCTGTTAAGAAAATCCTTTACTTTGGAAGCAAGGGCTCTCTCGCAGATTGCTGCGTCAAAACCTATACCGCAGCTTACGTCGAAGTAACGGACCGGATCGATGTCTTTACCCGCGATGCATGTTCTGTCATCGCTTACCGACATATATTCGAGTTTTCCCAGATCGTAGATCTTGGGTTCTTTTATTGAAAGAATATGCTTGATGTTTTCGACGGCACCGTTTTCGTAAGATAATGCTCTTGCAAAATCGTTACCCGAACCGGTGGGAACATATCCTATATTTACCTTCGAAAAATCCGCTATTCCCTGAAGCGCCTCGTCCAGCGTTCCGTCCCCTCCGAGGATGATGACGTTTATGGGAGTCTCATCGTTAAGATGCTCCGTTGTAACTTTTTTCATCAGTTCGGAAATGTGACCGCTTCTTTCGGAAAACAATACTTCGTAGTCAATCGACTGTTCTTTGAGGTACTTTTCAACCTCATTCCATATCTTTATACCCTTACCCGACTGTGAGACCGGGTTGCATATAAAATAGTACTTTCCCATTTGAACTACTTCCGTTTCTTAATACTTCATATAGGATTTTATCAAGCGAAATGGTAAAAGTAAACTACCGTTAAGCAGTTTTGGGATTGCATTTGTCGTACAGTATGCTATATAATCTTACCAACGCGTTTTAACGCATTACTAAAGTAAATCAATACAGGAGAAAGAAAAATGTATTCATTTGATGAGATCACCAAAGTCGATCCCGAGATCGCTCAGGCGATAAAGGATGAGCAGCAAAGACAGAACGACCATATCGAACTCATTGCTTCCGAAAACTGGGTAAGCAAGGCAGTTATGGCCGCTATGGGAAGCCCTCTTACCAATAAATATGCGGAAGGTTATCCCGGAAAGCGTTACTACGGCGGATGCGAATGTGTAGACGTAGTTGAGACCCTTGCTATTGAAAGAGCGAAAGAACTTTTCGGATGCGATTACGCAAACGTTCAGCCTCATTCGGGCGCGCAGGCAAACCTCGCTGTTCAGTTCGCGGTTTGTAACCCCGGCGACACTATCATGGGTATGAACCTCGATCACGGCGGACACCTTACACACGGAAGCCCGGTAAACATTTCCGGTAAGTACTTCAACATCGTTCCTTACGGTGTTAACGACGACGGTTTCATCGATTACGATAAGATGTATGCACTTGCAATGGAATGCAAACCCAAGATGATCATCGCAGGCGCTTCCGCATACGCTCGTGCAATCGATTTCAAGAAATTCAGAAAAGCAGCAGACGACTGCGGCGCCGTTCTCATGGTAGATATGGCTCACATCGCAGGTCTTGTTGCCGCAGGTCTTCATGAAAGCCCCATCGGAATCGCAGATGTGGTTACAACGACAACACACAAGACACTTCGCGGACCTCGTGGCGGACTTATCCTTTGCAATCAGGAAGCAGCAGACAAGTTTAACTTTAACAAGGCAATATTCCCCGGTATTCAGGGCGGCCCTCTTATGCACGTTATCGCTGCAAAGGCTGTTTGCTTTAAAGAAGCTCTTTCTCCCGAGTTTAAGAAATATCAGCAGGGCATTGTGGACAATGCTCAGGCTCTTTGCAAAGGCCTTATGTCAAGAGGTGTTAAGATCGTTTCCGGCGGTACCGACAATCACCTTATGCTCGTAGATCTTACTAACTTCGAACTTACAGGTAAGGCAGTTGAGAAACTTCTTGATGCGGCTCACATTACAGCAAACAAGAATGCGATCCCCAACGATCCTCAGAAGCCTTTCGTTACAAGCGGTATCAGACTGGGAACTCCCGCAGTTACAAGCCGTGGCATGAACACCGAGGATATGGATGTTATCGCAGATTGCATCGCCAACATCA
>CAMPBP010000046.1 GCA_946639085.1 uncultured Lachnospiraceae bacterium | reverse complement strand
CACCGCCGCTCTGACGTCCGAGATGCTGCCACATACCGGTAAGTCTGGGCATCATGAACTGAAGATACGCCGATTCCACCTGCAGCCTTGCTTCTCTTGTTTTGGCACGTCTTGAAAAGATCTCCAAAATAAGATTCGTCCTGTCCCAGACGGGAACCTTTATTATCTTTTGAAGATTTTTCATCTGAGCGGGGGAAAGGTTACCAAGACATATAGCGTATTCCGCGCCGTCAATCTCAACGGCTCTCGCCAGTTCTTCCGCTTTTCCGGAGCCTATCCACGTAGCGTTGTCCGGATGGGCAAGGGTCTGTGTAACGGTATCTACCACCGCAAGTTCACATGCCTCACAAAGGCTCTCAAGTTCTTCCATGGAATGATCGAACTCTTCGTCCGATTCGCTTATTCTAAGCCCCACCATTACCACCGGGGCAAATTCTTCATTATATTCTCTCATACAGTTCTCCTCCTTTATGTCAAAGATTTCATAAAGACCTCGAACGCGGGTAATTCACCTGAAATAGGGTAAAAAGAAACCGCAGCTAAAAAGCCGCGGTTAACGATCACAATATCAGATAAAACTTCTTACGCCAAAAGACAGCGATAAATCTGTCATAAACCGGCGAAACTAAAATACGCAAACCGAGGTCATCATATTATTCTGTTTTTCGTTTTCTAAAATCCTGATCCGCATTTATGATTACCTCTCTTTCTACAAAATCAATTACGAAACGAAGTCTATCAGAAACAAAATCATCTGTCAACATACCGATTAAAACTACAGATTGAGCCTTCTTCTGAACTCCGCAGCCACCGCACGTCCTTTGAACACTACAGCTCCTGCGAACAAGACCACGCTGATCATGAGACAAAGTATCCATGTGACGGGAGTCTCACGATGACTGAAATACATTACGGCGTAAGGAACCGCCCCCACGAAAATGTTGGTAAGCAGATACGCCATGGCGTTACCCTGTTTGTCTATCATCGCAAGCACAAAGTTTGCGACCATGGCTGCCGAAAGTGCTATAGGCACTATCCAGTCAACCGTAAAATCGAAAAATCCAAAGAAATACGATGTTATCAAAAGCATTCCCAGAAGCAGGAATACAAGAAGCGTCATATTTCTTGACGAACCCGTTCCCCTTTGGAACTGCTTCATTATCACGAACTCAAATACCATGAGCCACATGGCAATGATAAGGCTGTAGTGAACGTTCTCAAACCCCGGCATGCGAAGGTTGAACAGAAAATCGATACCAAGTGCCGCTATGATCACGACCCACACAATAAAAAGCTGTATTCTGTATAAAGGTGATCTCAGTTTAAGAATTGAGGGACTGGGATAGTAACTTTCACCCTCTCCCACAATCTTGCTCTGGCACAGAGGGCATTTTTTAAGGTCGCCTCCGACCTTGATCTTACAATAAGGACAGGTTTTCATGCTCCCACCACCTCCGTAGCATATACAGTGATATCCACACCTTTTTCGGAAAAGAATCTGACGAAATTCTTTACGGCTGAGGTGCTTATGTAAGGAGATGAAACTCCGAAAGTAAGCTCATTCTTGTAGCTTGATACGGTGGCGAAAAGATTCATCGAACTGCAGAAAGTGCTGTAGTTGTCTATCTTGTCAGCAACTGTCTTGGGCGGATTAAGTACACCCAGATTCGAGAATACCATGGATGCCTTACGGTCGCTTATTCTCGAGCCCGACCTTACTACCAGCTGCTTTATAAACAGCGGAACTGCGCGGACCGGTGCCACATATTCCATCGTTTCAAAACGCTCCATCTGCTTTTTGATCTTGTCTTCGGTAAGCTGGCTTTTAAGCGTCACGTCAAATTCCCGGGCCAACTCTTCAAAGGATATCTCCTTATCAAATATGTGCGTTACATAAACGTTATTAAAGAAATTCCTCGAAGTCTGCGAGGGATAATAATTTCTTAAATTGACCGGCAAAGTGATGGTCACGGGTAGTTTTCTCTTCATGGGCGGCATACCGTTGTGAATGGCCATCATCCATGCGGCGCCGAAGAAACTAGTAAGAGATACTTTAAGTTCTTTTGCCTGCTTTAACATAACGTCTACAGGCATATGTATCTCAAAAAACTGAAGCTGATTGTAGGGAAGTTTAAGAGTTCCCGGCTTATAAGCCTTCTTTTTGTAGGTGCCTCCCGACAGTGTCATATTCTCGAAAAACTGTCTGAAACTGTCCTGATTGAGATCATCAGCGCATGCTCCCGAATGAACGGTCACATCGTCAAACTCTTTTGGATACTTAAGTTTAAGATAGTCGAGTACAATGATATTCAAAAACTCCAATGCTCCCGTACCGTCGGAAAGAGCATGAAACATATCGAGATTTATCCTGTTTTTAAAATATGTGACCTTGTAATGGAGCATTGCCTTGGCAGGAGCGTAAAGATTTAAACACATACGGTCGCTCTCCTCGCTCACCTTCGGAAGAATGTCCGTATCCTCCATATAGTGCCAGAAAATGCCTCTTCTGAACCTTACCTGCATCTGCGGTCTGTCCTGAATTGCGGAAAGCACCGCGTTTTGCAATATATCCGGGTCCACAGCCTCTTTAAGCATACAGCTGACTCTCAAAGATCTGGGATCACGCTTTGTCACGGTAGCTAAAAACACTTTGGCCACATTATCAACTTTATACCAATTATCGCTTCCCATAAGCGCCTCGTTTCAATAGTTTATCGGGTACAAAGAAACCTCTACGTCTCATCGTATATTAAAGAAGTCACATAGGATGAAAGGCGTTTCATCGCACGCTTTGCCAACGGGATCGGAAGTTGCTGATATACATGCCATCCGTCCTCTTCTATGTCCAAAACCGCGTTACCGCCGGCTTCTGCGATCTTCTCTTTAAGTCTTATGCTGTCATCCAGCAATATCTCGTTTCGCCCCGCCATGATATAGGTAGGAGGGAACGAAGAAAAATCTCCGTATAACGGGCTGAACCGCGGATCCCAAGGATTGCCTTTCGAACTTATGTAAACCTTGGCGGCGCCGATCACATACTCTTTTGTAAGAGTCGGATCAACCTCACAGTTTTCATCGTACGAAGGTGCTGTTCCGGTCATATCCGTCCAGGGGCTGAAAAGAAGTATCGCCTTAGGTAAAGGTCGATTTTCTTCTTTAAGCTTTTGTGTAAGGCAAAGCACCAGATTTCCGCCTGCCGAATCACCCGCAAGCAAAATATGATCGGCGTCCTTCACCGCCCCTGTAAGATAATCCCACATGCTCATGGCATCGTCAAGAGCCTCCGGATAAGGATGCTCGGGAGCCAGCCTGTAAGCGAAGGAATAAGTCGTAAAGCCCGTCGCTATGGCCAGTTTGGCCGAAAGTATCCTTGCGTAATCAAGTCCCCCGCAAATATATCCGCCTCCGTGTGCATACATCACCACATACTTGGGATTGTGGGCAAACTCGGGGGTAAACTCCTGACAATGAAGATCGCCCAATGTAAAGGGGCGCGCCAAAATGTCAGAAGTGTGTGCCACAAGCTTTCCGGCTCTCTCAAGGGCAGCTCTCTGGCGCTTTATGTCCGCCTCCGTAAGGGATTTGCCCGATATGGAGTTCACCGCCTTAAAAGCCTTTAAGAGCCTTCCTTTTATCTTCTCTTCTGTCTTTTTTTCCTGATTGGATCTTTCTTTTGCTTTTTCTTCGTGCTTGTCCATTTAATACCTTCATATCCGTTTAAAACAGACTATTTATTGATCAACGTTACTATTAAAGCCAATATCAAAAGATGTACCGGATAGAATACGTAGAAGAACCACTTGTTGAACGCGTTCTTTTTGCCGGGTTTACCGTTGTACCAACATGCCAATATCGGAATAACCATAAATGCACCGATCTGGAAAACCTGCCTGTAAGGAATGGCTGATGTGATCGATGTCAGATTTACCAGAATGACTTCTACAGCCGTTACGATTGCAAATGATGTCCACTGCTTTTTCGGATCGTCCTTATAGATAAATAAAAACAACGGCCACAAAATATCGAATATGGGCCAGTCACCGAACAATGACAAAATGCAAGCCACCACAACAAGAACTATCTTAAGCCATTTTTTGATATTTGCTTTGTCCCACATCCAAAGGGTCAGAAGCGCTAAAAACAGCGTGTAAATAACGCCGAACTGAAGGGCAAAGAAGTTGCTTGTTTCGTAGAAACTGTATGCAGGCCACGAGATAAGTGCAAAAATACCAAGTCTTAATGCATACTTTTTAATGTCCTTGGTGTGAAGATAGCCTTCGTAAAGCATAAATGCCATGATCGGCCCCGTGAGTCTTCCGAAAAAGTGCATTACCTGCCCCTGGATGGATGCTATGGAAACAAAAGTCCACCCGATGTGATCGATCACCATGGCGATTATCGCCAAATATTTAAGTTGGTTTCTGTTGATTGAAATATTCACTGTATCATTCTCCTTTTTGAATCATTAAAATTTTACGCCTAAGTGCACAATCTTGCCACAACAATTTTGCTCCGTTTTGCAACATTGGGCCTAAGTTGCTTTTTCTTTTTACCTTAAGGTAGTATGATAGAAAGAAAACACTCGGAGCAGCCATGAAGATCAAAATAAAAGACATCTCCTATGACGAACTTATCAAACTTAAAAGGCCGGCCCACAGACGCCCCAGAAAGCCAAATGTTGCGCTTCAAAAGGTAGTTAATTTCCTTGCCACATCCGAGCTTAACAAAGCGCATTTTAAGGAAGAGCGAATAGATATGGACAGGCTTCCCAAAAACGAACCCTGCCTTATCCTTATGAACCACTCAAGTTTTATAGACCTTGAGATCGCGTCAAAGGTGCTCTATCCCCGTCCTTATCAGATCGTGTGCACCACTGACGGTTTTATCGGAAAAGAAATGCTCATGCGCCATTTGGGCTGCATACCCACTCAAAAGTTCGTTATAGATCTTAATCTTTTAAAAGACATGGCTTATGCGTTAAGGAAGCTTAAAACTTCCGTTTTGATGTATCCCGAAGCCGGTTACTCCTTTGACGGAACCGCAACAACCCTTCCCGAAAGTCTCGGTAAATGCATCAAAAAACTTAAAGTTCCCGTAGTTATGATAAACACCTACGGTGCCTTCACAAGAGATCCTCTGTACAACATGCTCCAGATAAGAAAGGTTGACATAAGTTGTAAGACCAGATATCTCTTAAGTCCCGAGGAGATCGAAGAAAAGAGCGTGGAGGAGATAAACAGCCTAATTAAAGACTGCTTTTCTTTCGACCAGTTTAAATGGCAGCAGGAAAATCACATAAAGATAGACGAGCCCTTCAGAGCGGACGGGCTTAACCGCGTGCTTTACAAATGCCCTCATTGTAACAAAGAAGGCCAAATGGTTGGAAAGGGGATCCACATAAAGTGCGATGCCTGCAACGCTTCCTATACCCTCGACGAATACGGCTTCTTAAAGGGCGATAACGTCGAGGCAAAGTTTAACCACATTCCCGACTGGTTTAAATGGGAACGGGAATGTGTGAGAAACGATCTCATAAACGATACTTACTCCCTTAAAGCCGATGTTGACATATACATGATAGTCAATCGCAAATTCTTATACAAAGTCGGTACCGGAGAGCTCACACACTCAAAAGAAGGTTTTCATCTTACGGGCTGTAACGGTAAGATCGATTATTATCAGAAGCCCTCTTCCACTTACAGTCTGAATGCAGACTACTTCTGGTATGAGATCGGCGACATGATCAATATCGGCGATATGAAAAATGCCTACTACTGCTTCCCGAAAAATGCCGGGGATATAGTCGCCAAGACAAGGCTTGCTGTCGAAGAACTTTATAAACTTGCAAAGCAGTGATAAGAAGAGCGTTTCAAGGCGAAACGCTCTTCTGTTATGTAAACCATTAAACTTTCTTAAGCATCAGTTCCACAACAAATCCGTTGTCGTTGTAATAATCCATTCCTCCGCCCATCTTGTCCATGTAGTACTTTACAAGATAGAGACCCAGGCCGTAACCGTTGCTTTCTTTGGCGTTCTTGCCTCTGTAGTATTTTTCCGAAAGAAGGGTCATATCTTCTTCATCCGCACCGGGACCGAAATCTCTTATGGTTATCTTGGCAACGGTTCCCTTGCTTCCGTCCTCCATCATAACATCCGTATCTTCGCTGTAGCTTACTTCAATATCGGTATTCGCGTATTTGTGCGAGTTACCGATGATATTGTCCATAACCTGCTCAAGTCTTAACTTATCCATATATACCAGATACTTGGGAGGAGCATTCTTTACGATAACATTTCCGCAGTCCTTGATATTTCTTAAATACTCATCGATCGTTTTCAGACTTTCCGTATCCACGTTTACCGAGATGCTCTCAAGCTCTTCGATGGTGGCATGCATGACGTTGTTCATGATGTCTGTAACGGTCTGTGCCTTTTTGGAGATCAGCGTCACCTTTTCCAGCGTATCATCACGTTCTTCATTCTCGCCGTCTTTCATCCTAAGCTTAAGCTCCATCAATTCGCAGGTTGCTTTTATAATGGCGATAGGCGTCTTAATGTCATGGCTTAACTGCGTTACCAGTTCTTTCCTTGCTTTTTCGGATTCGATCTCCTTTTCTCTCGCTTCCTTTAGCCTTATGCGCATAAGGTCGAAGGCCTCAAGAAACATTCCGAACAAATTGTTCCTGTGCATCGGAATAGGCTCATCGAGATTGCCTTTTGCGATCTCCTCGGAAAAATGCTTGATGTTCTCAACAGGCTTTATGAAGGAAAAATAGAAGGTCGCAAAGGCACAGAATCCTGCGATAAAGATGATAACCCACAGTATAAGGGCCGCGTTGAACATGGCCTTTTTTGTGTTATGAAAAAGCTCAAAAGAATCTGCCCAGGCGATCTTGCCGATATACTCTCCCTTCGGAGCAAAATCCAGCACAAAAGAGTTGTTGCTGTAAATATCGGCCAATTCCGGATTGTGAATCTCTTTTGAAATGACTATGTCACAACCGTACTTTTCCTCAAGGACTTCCTCGCTCACTCCGTAAGCATATTCCTCTTCGATGGTAAAAACGAGGTCGTTATAGTAAGTGATGTCTCTTTTTTCGTATATGTATTTTCTGCTTGTGGAATAAAAAGCCAAAAGTGCCACGATCATTACGATAAAAAAGATCGAGCTCATCCGCACATAATGTTTCATACGTCTTCTCTCTATACTTCAAGATAATATCCCGTGCCCCAAACCGTTTTGATTATCTTGGGATCGTTGGGATTGTCTTCAAGCTTCTCTCTTAATTTTCTTATATGAACGTTAAGTGTACTGTCGCTGAAAAACGCATCTCCCCACACTTCGTCAAAAAGCACTTCCTTTTTGACTATTGTGTTCTTATGGTTGTAGAGGCACGAAAGAAGCGCATACTCTTTGGCTTTTAAAGCAATCCTGTTTCCCTTAAGAACCGCAGACATGGTCTTGGGGTCCAAAGAAAGAATCTCGCCTTCCGACGTGCTTTTTTCTTCCTCCGGATTTGCGGCTCCCGGAGTTCCTTCCGTCATCCCCAAACGTTTAAGAGTAACTTTGACCTTGGCCAGCAGTACCGACAGGCTGTAAGGCTTCTTGACGTAATCGTCTCCGCCTATGGAAAGAGCGATCAAAACATCGTCATCGCTTTGACGCGCACTTATGAAAAGGATGGGAAGCTGCATATCTTCTCTTAAGCGCTTGCAGACTTCAAAACCCGAACCGTCGCCCAAGTTAATGTCGAGCAATATAAGATCTGCGCTGTTTCCTTCTTCAAAAAAGGCATAACAGGCTTTTGCGCTGTCAACGTAGGCTGTCGACACCTCAAACATCTTAAAATATTCGGCTGTGGTCTGGGCAAGTTCCGTCTCATCGTCAACTATAAGACAGTTATAATGCATACCTTTACTCCCTTTCCGATAGTTTTTAAAATAGTATAACATCAACGACGAACAGAATAAATCGCACTAAGCGATTTATTCTGTCATAATTTCTTTATTCTTCCGTTATCATCTTAACGGGTTCAAGGGTTTGTATTCTCTTTCCCTTTAATGCCGATGTGACCATAGCCACCGAAATAATCAGTATCGCTACAAGGACATAAGAGAAAGGATATATGTTGAACGTAACTTTCTTG
>CAMPBP010000045.1 GCA_946639085.1 uncultured Lachnospiraceae bacterium | reverse complement strand
GCCTTATAAGACACATATACACTCGTGTAGGTTTCTTTACACATGAAGTCATGGTCTGTCTTGTGATAAACGGCGAAAAGGTGCCCGGAAGCGATGAACTTAAAGACATACTCATAAAAGTGTGCGAAGAAAACGGGCATAAGCTTTCATGCTTTTGTTTGAACATCAATAAAAAGAAAACCAACGTCATACTGGGAAACGAATGCCGGCTTTTATACGGAAATCTCTATATAACCGACACCATCGGCGATATTAGTTACCGTATTTCACCCCTTTCTTTTTACCAGGTAAACCCTTATCAGACAAAGAAACTCTACGATGTCGCGGCGGAATTTGCGGGCCTTACCGGAGATGAGGTCGTATGGGATCTTTATTGCGGTATCGGTACGATATCTTTATATCTTGCAAGGAAAGCTAAGAAAGTATACGGAGTCGAGATAGTTCCGGAAGCCATCGACGATGCACGTATCAATGCTGAGATCAACAACATCACCAACGCGGAGTTTTTTGTAGGGGCATCGGAAGATATCGCTCCTTCGCTTCCCGCACCCGACGTCATCGTGGTGGATCCGCCTCGCAAAGGCTGCGACGAGAAACTGGTAAAAACGATAATCGATACGGCCCCGAAGCGCCTTGTATACGTATCATGCGATCCCGCAACCCTGGCCCGTGATCTTAAGATTCTTTCGGAAAACGGATTCAAATTGGAGCGGGTCCGTCCCGCAGATCAATTTTGTCACAGCTGCCATGTTGAGACGGTTGCCCTCGCGGAAAAAGCATTGGGCCTTGCTTAAGAAATCTAAACGTATGAACAACGAATTGATTGCAAAGTATGAAAAACTGAAAGAATATATAGCGTCGTTTAAAAGCGTGGCGGTCGCCTATTCAAGCGGAGTCGACTCGACGTTTCTTCTTTATGCAGCAAAGGAGGCACTTGGTGATAACGCGATGGCACTTACCGCCACCGCCGCTTCTTTTCCGAAAAGAGAGCTTTGCGAAGCAAAAGAGTTTTGCGAAAAGATCGGTGTTAAGCAATTTGTCATCGATTTTGATGAGTTCAAAGTCGAAGGCTTTTGTGTAAATCCGAAAAATCGCTGCTATCTGTGTAAGCGGGAACTGTTCACACTGATGGGTAAAGTTGCTTTAGAAAACGGGGCCAAAGAAATTCTGGAAGGCTCGAATCTTGACGACGAAGGGGACTACAGACCCGGAATGATGGCCATAAAAGAGCTTGGGATCAAAAGCCCTTTAAGAGAGCTTGGATTTACAAAGGCAGAGATCAGGGAGCTGTCTAAGGAGTTTAATCTCCCCACATGGCAGAAACCTTCTTTTGCCTGCCTTGCAAGCCGTTTTCCCTACGGCGAGATCATAACCAAGGAAAAGCTTGAGATGGTTGAAAAGGCCGAGGAGTACTTGCTTGATATGGGATTTAAGCAGGTTAGGGTCAGAATACATTCCGATGTGGCCAGGATCGAGCTTACCCCCGATCAGTTTGATGCAATGATGAAGGAAGAAACCAGAACGGCTGTATATAAGAAATTAAAAGAGTTCGGTTTTTCATATGTCTCATTGGATCTTCTCGGATATCGAACGGGAAGCATGAATGAGACAATAATAGGGTAAAAAGAAAGAGGATCTAAATATGAGAGCTTACGAAAGACTTTTAAAATACGTTGTCGTACACACAACTTCGGACGAGGAGTCTGAGAGCGTTCCGTCAACAGATATTCAGTTCGATCTGGCAAGATTGCTTGAAGCCGAGATGAAAGAACTGGGAATAAGTGATGTCAGTGTCGACGAACATTGCTACGTTACGGGACGTATCCCTGCCACAAAGGGATGTGAGAATGCTCCGAAGATCGGATTTATCGCGCATCTTGATACCGCTCCGGATTGTTCGGGTGAAAACGTAAAACCCCTTATTCACGAAAACTATGACGGTAAAGATGTTTTCCTTAAAAACGGGCGGGCCATCACCACAAAGCTGTTCCCTCATCTTATGACTCTTAAGGGAAGAACTCTCATTACCACCGACGGAACCACACTTCTCGGTGCGGACGATAAAGCGGGTGTTGCGGAGATCATGACCATGGCGGAGGAGGTTATCACAAAAGGCATTCCTCACGGAGAGATCGCCATCGCTTTTACTCCCGACGAAGAGATCGGTCACGGAGCGAGTCTTCTTGACATAGAAAAATTCGGAGCCGATTTTGCCTATACGGTGGACGGCGGTCCCGAAAACGAGATAGAATACGAAAATTTCAACGCAGCCAAAGCCGTATTTAAAATAAAAGGAGTGAGCGTTCACCCCGGCGATGCCAAAGACAGAATGATAAATGCCGCTTTACTTGCCTGCGAAATATCTTCCATGCTCCCCGCAGCGGAGACTCCCTCTCATACACAGGACAGAGAAGGTTTTTATCATTTAACTGACATAAAAGGTGACGTTGAGAATGCTGAAATCTCATATATCGTAAGAGATCACGATGCTTCTTTGTTTGAAGCAAAGAAAAAGACTTTAAATATGATCGGGAAGATCATGAACGAGAAATACGGTGAAGGCACCGTTGTACTTACGATCACGGAGCAGTATCGAAATATGATAGAAAAGATATTGCCTCACATGCATATCGTTGAAACGGCAAAAGAATGTATCAAAGAACAGGGCTTTGAGCCTTTGGACGTTCCTGTAAGAGGAGGAACCGACGGAGCAATGCTTTCTTATCGCGGTCTTCCCTGTCCCAACCTCGGAACCGCAGGATACGCTTTCCACGGTCCCCTTGAGCATATCACCGCCGAAGGAATGGACACGGTGGTTAACGTCATGTGCGCCATAATAAAAAAGTATGCTTAAAACAGATCGAGAGAGCTGTCCAGATATATATGCTCTCTGACCTTTAACCGATATTCGGGCTTTGTCATGTAATAGAGCAAAAATTCCAAAATGACGGCGCTTCCAAGGCTTCGTCCTTCGATCTTGAACTGATCAAAGCCCATGGGCCAATATGTGTTTTCTATATCCTGCGTTCCGATGAACGCAGGATTTTCCATGGCCTTTGAGAAGCGATATCCGTTTTTGTCTTCAGAGACACATATATGATCTTCGCAGTTTTCTCCGAGGCTTTTCCTGCTTACGTTTTCATAGCATTCCTTACGCGCCGGGCAGTTAAATTCGCAGCATTCGTTCATAAGGAATTCGAGTTTTTTCTTTTTACCCGCAGGCAGTTCTTTTAGTTTGTCGAAAGCTTTGTTTAATCTGAAATCGGGTACCACGTAGCGATATTCGTCTTTGCTTAACTCCTTTTCCAGGTCGTTAAAATCGGTTAACACCTTTGTGGTGGAAGAAACAAAATAGAAATCCGGGAAAGATTTTTTAATGTGCTCAAGCAGCATATCTGAGCATATTATTATCCCGTTCTCAGCTTTTCCGTTATGCTCAAACATCTCACAGAGCCTGTTGCATTTTCTGTCGGATAAATGCTCTTTTTCAAGAAGCGAATTGCTGAAAGTAAGACGGGATGAGACAGAGTATTCCCTCATAAGAGCAGCCACTTCTTTCGCATCGGCATCTCCGAATCCGACGCGTCCGCCGCCCCAGATACAATCCGAAGGCGCTCCGTAAACGGACCCTATCTCACACCAATCGTAGAAATAGTCTCTGTGCTCATAAAAGAGGGGTAAAAAAATCTCAAAGAGATCATAGAATTCAAATAATCCGGGAAGGTGATAATATACTTTCATTTTGCCTCACTAAGATCTTGATCCTTTGAAGTGTTTTTGGATATCAATAAGCCGATACCCATAAGTATCGGGAAGATCACGGCGGCGCCGATCCCGATTCGCATGTTGTTGTCAAAAGAACTCATTATTGCTCCCGCAAATGTAGGACCGCCGGAGCAACCGAGATCACCCGCCAGTGCCAGCAGTGCAAACATAAGGGTGCTGCCGTTTTTTATTCCTTTTGAAGCCATGCTGAAGGTTCCGGGCCAGAAGATGCCCACCGAAAAACCGGTAATTCCGCATGCAAGCAAGGTGATCATGGGATTTTTGGCAAAAAGAATCACCAAGTAAGAAAATACGCACAGTGCAACCGAAAAATACATGAATTTTCTAAGGTTTAACCTGTGGCCTTTTACTCCGTAGATCGTTCTTGAAAGAGCCATGCAAAGAGCAAACATCATGGGTCCCAAAAGATCTCCCAGCTCTTTGGTAACACCGAGACCTTTCTCTGCAAAAGCCGATGCCCATTGGCTTACCGCCTGCTCGGAAGCACCCGCGCAGAGCATCATAAGCATCATTATCCAAAAAATCTTCTGAGAAAACAAAGATTTAAATCCCGCATTTTTGACCTGTTCTTCATTTCCAAACTCGGCGATGGGAACAAAAGTGAACAGAATCAGATCGATGAGGGGGATTATGCACCAAATGCACGCAAGTATCCGCCAGTTTTCAATCCCGAAACACTTAAAGAAGACAGTGCTCACGATGACGACGCCCATGTGTCCCCAGCAGTAGAAGGAGTGAAGAAGGCTCATTGTGGCTTCTTTGTTCTTTGAAGGGCATGCTTCGACTATCGGACTTACCAGTACTTCCTGAAGACCGCCGCCTATGGCATATATGCATACACATAAGAGTATTCCCGCGAAGGGATCGCTAAATATACCCGGCAGTATTGTAAGAAGAAAAAGCCCCACAATGACAAAGGCATTGGAAAGGATCATGGAAAGTCTGTATCCGATCCTGTTTATGAAGGGTGTTGAAGTAAAATCGACAAAAAGCTGTATCAGGAAATTTATTGTGATCAAAAGAGTTATCTTGGAAAGGGGAACAAAAAATTCAGTCTGCATCCTTATGAACAAAAGAGGCAGGAAGTTGTTCACCACCGCCTGTACTATATAGCCCATGAAGGCTGCTTTGATGGTAAGTTTATAATTGTTTTCTTTCATTGTATTAATCGCTCCTGTGTTGTATTCTATCTTTACGTGCTTAGAAATACAAGGAAATAAGATTTTGTTATGTTGAAAATGCTCTCCGCCAGAAAAGGTTTTTACAAAGAACTGTTTGTTCTCGTAATGCCTATAGTGGTTCAAAATTTAATAGCTTCCGCCGTAGGAATGGCGGACGTTGTGATGCTTGGAAGAGTCGATCAGACTTCCATCTCGGCATCGGGACTCGCGGGGCAGGTCATGTTCTTGTTAAACGTTATGTTCTTTGGCCTCAATTCCGCACTCACCATACTTGCATCACAGTATTGGGGCAAAGGTGACGTAAAAGTCATTTCAAAGATACTGGGAATAGGTATTCTTATATCCCTCTTTGTGACCGTACTGTCCTCGGGACTTGCATTCTTTACTCCCGAAAATGTTATGAAGATATGGACCAACGATCCCGAACTTATGGACGCGGGAGCGGTATACCTTAAGTATGTGGCACTTTCATACATTTTTCTCGGTATAGTACAGCCCTATCTCACTATACTTAAAAGCTGTGAACGTGTCATGTTTTCCGCGGTTTTGTCCGCCGCAACTTTAATACTTAACGTGATACTCAATTACCTTTTCATATTCGGTCCGGGACCTTTTCCGGAAATGGGTATCGCCGGAGCGGCTTTGGCTACCTCCATATCCTGGGGCATAGGACTGATCGTTTGTATCATCGACTTTCTGACGCAAAAACAGATTCCCAAGAAGATCGTCGAGATGTTCAGGATCCCCAAATATCTTCTGGTGGATTTCTTTAAATATTCTCTTCCCGCATTCATCAACGATGCGATGTGGGGGCTTGCTTTCAATATGAATTCCATCATTATGGGACATTTAGGCTCCGATATAGTTGCGGCCAATTCCGTCGTATCGGTGGCAAGAGATCTCGTGACTGTGGTGGGATTTGGTATATCCGCGGCGGCTTCCATTATGCTTGGTAAAGAGATCGGAGAGAACAGACTTGAGGAAGCAAGAAAAGACGCGTCATCCATAGTAAGGGTAACCATATTCTCCGGCATCATTTCGGGGCTTGTTCTTTTTGCCGCAAGTCCTTTTATACCGGGGCTTGTGAAGATATCCGCCGTATCCGCCGGGTATCTTAGGATAATGCTTTATATAAACATCGCATACCAGATGGGACAGATCGTGAACACCGTGCTCATCGCATCCATATTCAGATGCGGAGGGGACGCAAAGTACGGAATGGTTCTCGACGTCATATGTATGTGGGGATTTGCGGTGCCCTTAGGCCTTATAAGCGCATTCGTGCTAAAACTCTCACCTATCGTCGTTTATATACTCATGTGTACCGATGAGTTCGCCAAGATGCCTTTTGCCGTGCATCACTACAGAAAAGGCGGCTGGATAAAGAATCTCACAAGAGAGATTGACATCTGAAAACCAATATGGTAATTTATGCAGGAAGTAAAAAAGAAAGCGAGGTATTTGATTATGCGTGTAAACAGAACAGAGTTTGTAACAATCCATCGTATGAAGACCTCGGTTTGCGTTTTTTAGTCTAAACATTCTAAAGATTTCAAACCGTGGCGATGACCCACGGTTTTTTTGTGCCCAAAATCGGGCAATTCCACCCACCGAAGTCTCCATACACAGCATTATCAAAGAAATGGAGAACAGAAAAATGAATACAGTAAACAAAAAAGAAACTGACAGAGGAAGGATCTGTGAGATAAGGAAAAACAGCTTTACCATAAGGTTTGAGGGAAAAGACCTTCCCGCAAAACTGAAAGGATCCTTTTACGAAAAGAACACCAACGAGTTTCCCGTGGTGGGTGATTACGTCGATTTTGAGTACAATCCCATGGGAGACTCGGTGATACTCTCGATTGAAGAGAGAAAGAGCTACATTCAAAGACCCGATCAGGCAAAGACCGCCACGATGCAGGGCATGGTGGCCAACGTTGATTACGTTTTCATAATCACGTCACTTAACGAAGATTACAGCTACAACAGAATAGCCCGCTACGCATCGGTGGTACTGTCGGGGGGATCGATTCCGGTGGTCGTGCTTACGAAATCGGACCTTTGTTCCAATCCCGGAAGATTCGTAAGAGAAGTGGAAACCATATCCGAGAAAGTAAGAGTCCATGCCATATCCGCAATCTACGGAATAGGACTTGATGAACTTGACGAGTATATGACACCGGGCACTACCATATGTTTTATGGGCTCTTCGGGTGCGGGAAAGTCCACACTTCTTAACGCCATATGCGGTGAGGAGGTCATGAAGACGGGTGAAGTCAGAGAGTCCGACGATCACGGCAAGCATACGACCACACACCGACAGCTTATCGAACTTGAAAACGGTGTATCCGTCATCGATACTCCCGGCATGAGAGAGATAGGAATGGCGCAGGTCGAAGAAGGACTTGACGACACATTTTCCGATATCGTGGAGCTTGAAAGCCGATGCAGGTTCAGTGACTGTAAACACGACACCGAGCCCAGATGTGCCATAAAGGCGGCCATCGAAAGCGGAGAACTGACGGTTGAGCGTCTTATGCTTTACAAAAACCTGGGAGCCGAAAATCAAAGAAATTACGCCAAAAAGAAAGAGATCGCGGTGTGGGTAAGACAGCGCGAAAGAGCCGAAAGACGCGGTTTAAAGTTTTGATCTTTGCAACAAGTGAATGCATATTTGCATTATCTGTTTACACGTATGGATTATTGAAATTGTTTTCTTTATGATGAGTCCACAAGACAAGTCACGGAGGAAAAGCATGTTAAAGATCAAAACTTATAAAACTCTGATCATCTTTTTGGTAGCAGCGATGATGCTCTTATCAGGCTGCGGCATCGGTATCGTTGAGATACTGGAGTATCCTTATATCGACGAAAAAATTGCCGAGATCAAAAATAATGCCTGCAACAGGCAGAATCTTATAATAGCAATTGACGACTACGGCACTGGGTTAAACGATATGAGTGTTGTCAACATGTATGACACGAAGATCGTTAAACTTGACCGTCATCTTATATCGGGCATAGATCATTTACCCGAAAAACAGGAAAATGTGAAAAAAACCGTGCTTGATCTTCATTCTCGCGATATACTTGTATTGGCAGAGGGAATAGAGGAAAAAGAAGAATTCGAATACCTCGTCTCTCTTGGTGTGGATCTTTTCCAGGGATACTACTTGGGAAAGCCCGCATAGAATACAGTTTCGCGGGGTACTGAAATGAATGAAAATCGGAACCGGACTTTGGATTTCTTAAAGGGAATATTTATCATATTTGTGATCGCGTTGCATTTTCCTTTTGCAAACGATCTCGGTCACAGATTGCTGTTTCCTTTTTGGGTTGAGTTTGCGGTGCCCGGTTTTCTTTTTATTTCCGGATATGTTTATGCTCTTTCATACAAAAAGCACGGTATTGATAAGTTTGAAGACATGTATGCGGGCAAAGATCTGTTTATAAAGTGTCTTCGTTTCATAATACCATTCACGATCGCTTTCATAGCGGAGCAGATA
>CAMPBP010000044.1 GCA_946639085.1 uncultured Lachnospiraceae bacterium | reverse complement strand
TCAATGGTATCTTTTACATCGCTTATGGGAATGGCATAACCCATACCTTCAACGGCCGATCCGCCCAGTTTATTGGAGTTGATACCGATTACTTCACCCTTGATGTTAAGGAGCGCACCGCCGGAGTTACCGGGGTTAATGGCTGCGTTTGTCTGGATAAGGGAATCAATCGTGTTCTCCATCTCGATGTCTCTGTTAAGAGCCGAGATAACGCCGGTGGTAACGGACTGTCCGTAACCGAGAGCATTACCGATGGCAATGGCGGGTTCACCGATCTTAAGAGCGTTTGAATCGCCGAGTTTTGCCACCTTTATTGTATTTAAGGTATCCTGTGAAAGATCGGATTTCTTAACCGACAAAACAGCGATATCTATGGATTCGTCGTAACCTTTAACGTAAGCGGGTGATTCGGATTCATCCACATACTGTACCGTAAGCTGAACGTTACTGTCTATTACGTGGAAATTGGTTACCAGGAAAAGTTCGTCGTCATCTTCACCGATTATGATGCCCGAACCGCTTGCCTGGTTCTCTGCCACATATCTTCTGCCCCAGTAGTTGTAGGTTTCTTCGTACAGATTTGTAATGGAAACCATGGAGGGCATTACCGCTTCAACGACATCGGTAACATCGGTTACCACCGTCGAATATGTGGTACCGTCGGAGTCTGTGTAAACCACGCTTCCGCCGTCGTTTATGGAACTTACGGTGTTCTGAAGCGTTGCCACCTGCTTCTCAAGCTCTTCGATCTGAGCCTTGTCGGTATTTACGAGGTTCACGCTTCCGCCCATCTTGTTGATGGCGAAAAATCCTACGCCTGCAGCGATACCGAATGCCAGGCCGATGGCAAAGCCCACAAATATCTTTTTAAGCACCGAAGGCTTCTTTCCATAAGGAGCCTTAACGGGCTGAGCATTGATGTAAGGATTGCCCTGATAAGGATTCTGAACCGTATTGTTCACCGGTCTTGCATATCCGCCGCCTGCGGAGCTTTGTCTGTAACCGTCTATAGTATTTTGATTCTGATTTTGATTGTAGTTGTTGTATTCGTTTTCCATGATGTTGTCCCTTCCTTTCATAAAACGTCTTTCCAACATCTTATGATTAGATGGTAAAACCGATTTGTGTCTTAATTGTGTTCAAATTGTTATGGCTTTATAAATTCGTCATCTTGGGTTTGTCGGCCAGCATCTCAAGCTCTTTCTTACTGCGTCCGTAACCCTGTCTGGCGTCGATGGATGCGCGGTCACGAAGCAACTCGTCGGTTATCCAATATTCAGGATTTGACGTGCATCGGAGTATCGCCCGCTTCGAAAGACTTCTGTAATGCTTCCCTTTTCTGAATCCCAAAAACTTGCACGCGCTTTGCATGTAAAAAGGAATCACCTGAAACGTACGTCCCGTTCCCACAAGATGTGCCGCCGTCTTCTTTACAAGCTTTAAGCCTTCGTCGTTGACCTTAAGTCCTTTGAATACCTCGGGGTGCTTCGCATGGGATACGCCGTTGTCAAAATATCTCTTGTATTGTTCTTTGCAGGTGTAGTTGTGGGAATGGATCACCGAAACTTCCGCCACATACGCTATGCGATATCCCGAATGTACGGCTTTTGCGGCATAGAGCATGTCTTCGTTGAATATCGTGTGATTCAAAAATCCCCCCAGTTTTTCAAACACGTCGCGACGGTACATCGCGCAGACGTTTGAACAATAGTAAGCCTTTATTCCAAGGGTTTCGATATCGTCCTCGCCTCTTACCGCCGACTCTTTTGGATAGTTGAAGGTCCTTATGTAACGCTCCGCTTCGTTTGAGTCGTCTCTTGCAACCTGACGGGCATAGGCTACGGCTACGTCCGGATTCTTCTTTAAGGCATAAAGAAGCCTCTCCGCAAGATTCTCATCCACCGGCATGGCGTCCTGAGTCATCATAAGGAAGAAATCCGCTTCGGAACGCTTAACCGATTCGTTTCTGGTACGGCCGTGATCGAACTCACGCTTTGAGATGTGCCTTACGTCGAGATTTTTGTAATCGGTGGAGAAAGTCGTCGCAAAAGTAAGTCTGTCAAAATGCTTCTGCTCTGTATTGGTGATTATTATCTTTTCCGGTCTTACGGTCTGGGAGTCCATTTTCTTTATCATCGTAAGAAATTCGGGCCCCGGTTTGTAGGTCGGAACTATAAGATCATATGTCATCGTAAACTTAATTGCCTTTCAAATATCATTCCCCGATATTATACCATGAAATAACAAAAAAAGGAGAAACGCTTTCGCATTTCTCCTTTGAAATACTCATTACTGAATGTAAGGTGATGTATCTTTGTAGATCTGAACGCTGTAGTTTGATACGTTCTCCGAAGGTGTGTATCCGCTCTCATCGAAGAGGAACTCATGTAACCATACTACGTTTGATTCAAGGTCAAGAGGAATAACACAGCTTCCCTTTGAACCGATCGTTCCGGTTGTTACCATAGATTCCTCGGGGAATCCGCCCTCATCTACAATGTTGTACTGTGTAACTTCGGTTAAGATCTCAAGTATCTCGTTAAGATCCAGAGAGGTGTAAACTTCACTGAATACGTTGTTACAGATCTTTGTAAGATCCGAAACGGATGCTGTCTTTGCTTTATCAAGAGTAGCCTTTAATACTTCACGCTGTCTCTCGGTACGCTTAAAGTCGTTACCTGCTGTATATCTGATTCGGCAGTATGCTGTAGCCTGAAGTCCGTCCAGAGTCTGATATCCCACCTTTGTAACGGGTGTGTAGCTTCCGCCCATGCTTTCTACCATGGATATCTGGTAGTTGTTGATGTGCTTGATCTCTTCTTCGTCAACTTCGATCTCAACACCGCCGAGAGCGTCGATCACGTCTCTTAAGCCTTCAAAACCGATGGTAATGAAGTCTGTGATGTCCATATCGAGATTTGAGTTAAGCATCATGATGGCCTGCTCGGCACCGCCGTATGCGTATGATGCGTTACATTTTCCGAATGAATCGGTTCCACCCATCTGATTAAGGTAAGTATCTCTGTAAACCGAGCAGAGCTTAACTTCCTTTGTTGCAAGATTTATCGATGCGATCATGATAGTATCGGTACGAGTCTTCTGTGTAAGAGCACCTGTACGGGAGTCAACACCGAACAATGCGATGTTTCTGTAACCCTTCATGGTCTCGTTGTTCTTAACGTTCTCATTCATCTTAACGATGATGTCGTCTTCTTTGATAGAAACTTTCTGAACACCGGTATTCTTTCCGTCCGAATCCTTACCGCCCGTTGCTTTGATAACGAACCATAAGCCTGCGATCATTACGGCAAGTACCAATAATTCAACAAGGAAAAGTGCAACCTTTCCTGTCTTGTTGGCTTTCTTTCTTCTGTTAGCCATATTTCCTCCAACGTATTTGCCTAATAGGCGTTTTTATTAATAAATCCCACAAAGAATGTGCGGAATATTATCCGTAGATCAAGCCACATCGACCAGTTCTCGATATAGAAAAGATCGTATTCGATTCTTTTATATATGGAAGTGTCTCCGCGGTATCCGTTAACCTGGGCCCATCCCGTAAGACCGGGACGAACCTGATGCTTTATCATGTAACGGGGTATCTCTTCTTTGAACTGCTCAACGAACTGAGGTCTTTCAGGTCTGGGACCCACAAGGCTCATATCGCCTTTAAGTATGTTAAATAACTGAGGCAGTTCATCAAGACTTGTTTTTCTAAGCACCGCTCCCACCTTCGTAACCCTCGGATCGTCTTTGGTGGTCCAGGCTTTCTTTTCGCTGTTCTCGTCCTGCATCCTCATGGAGCGGAACTTGTACATCCAAAAGTGCTTGTTGTGAAGGCCGACTCTTTCCTGTTTAAAGATCACAGGGCCTTCGCTTGAAGTCTTAACCAGTATCGCACAAACGAGCATTATCGGCGAAGTTAAGATAATGCCTATCAGTGCAAAGAAAACGTCGAACACTCTTTTCACTATCTGGTTAAAGGTATTGGAAAGAGGAACGTATCTTATGTTGATGGCTGACAGGCCCTGAATATCTTCGGTATAAGGCATGGAGGGTATAATGCTCATGTAATCGGGAATAAACTTCGTATGAACTCCCGATTTCTCGCATCTGTCAACTATCTCTTCAAGTCTGTTATAATCTTTCAGGCCGATGGTGATAGCGATCTCATCAAGACTGCTGTTCTCAAGTATCATATCAAGATTTGCGATATGTCCGAGAACCTTTATCCCTTTGTACTCGGTTCCCACCGGAACTTCGTCATCAAGGATACCTCTTATGTAATATCCCCACTGGGGATTTGCAAAGATTCTTTTTATATACTCTTCCGTCGTACGGGAATAGCCTACGAGCAGAACGTATTTAACGTTGTAACCTTTCTTTCTTAAGGTACCCAGTATCTTCTGTAAAAAGAAATGTACCAAAGTAACAATGAAAGTATTAAACGCGACAAAAATAAAGATCATCGAACGCGAGAAGTCGGTCTGTTTGATCAACTGCAAAACGATGAGGATGATAGCAGCGCCGAATATGTTGGCTTTGAATATGCCTCCGACTTCACCCGAAAATCTGTGTCCGCGTTTTGGCGTATAGGTGTCAAAGAAGTAATAAAGGAACAAAAATCCCGGAACGATGAACCACAGCGCACTGAAGTAGTAATCGTTCGAGAGTCGTCCGACTTCATCGTCAACCGCAAAAAAACTTTCAAACTTGATAAACCAAGCAAGAAAGTAAGTTCCGACTGCAATTAGGGCATCTATTACCAGACGAAGTCTGTTAAAATTTTTTTGATTGTCTTTTATCAAAAAGAATAACGCCTCCTTCGCCCTATACCTTTGTTAATTTTACAATCCCGAAACTGTATTTACAAATTAAGATTTTTTTAAGACAGAAATGCCCTGAAAATCACTTAAAAAACAGCGTGGAACCGATGATTGAAAGCTGAATCTTAAAATAGTTTGGAATATGTCTTAACTTAAAGGGAACATGGTGAGCTAAGCCCTCTTTGGAAAGGGAATTTTTTACTCCGTTAATTGTTCCTTTAACGTATTCTTTAACAAGGCCTTTACGCATAAA
This sequence comes from uncultured Lachnospiraceae bacterium, assembly GCA_946639085.1. Classification (GTDB taxonomy): domain Bacteria; phylum Bacillota; class Clostridia; order Lachnospirales; family Lachnospiraceae; genus UBA1258. Next base: position 3,458 of record CAMPBP010000044.1, on the reverse strand, counting down.
GAAAAGGCTCTTTATAAGCACACCGGCAAATAAGAAGGGGAAATTGCATATGTACTGAAGCGCAGGCTGGTTCTTCATTGCCACGTATACAGCGTTTCTTGAAGAATTTGAAACCTTGAAGGCATTGTGCTTTGAACCCGAAGCCGCACTGCCCTTGTGATAAACCACCGATGAGGCGGCATTAACGTTTTTATATCCGTATATTCTTGCCCTGTATCCAAGATCCACGTCTTCAAGGTATGCAAAATGTCTGTCGTCGAAAAGACCTGTCTTTCCCAGCACGTCTTTTCGGTACATTGCAGCTCCGGCGCAGGCAGAGAATGTATTTCTGATCTTATCCACACTGTAGTTTAATCGTGATTTACCGGACTTGTATGCGCGGGCATATCCAAAGAGATTATAATAATCACCTGCGTTATCGATAAGTTCTTTATTGTCCATGGCAACCATCAAAGAGCCCGCAGAAAACAGCTTTTTGCGGCCTTCGAACACCTTGACGAGGTTATTGATCGCATCCGGTTCGATCGTTGTATCGTTGTTGAGAAGATATACATACGGTGAGCAGGAATTCACGATGCCGTGATTCACCGCACCCGTAAATCCGAGATTTTTGTCATGATGAATAACTTTAACGCCGGGATTACCTTCATAATCAGACAGTATCTTTGCACTTTCATCCGTAGATCCGTTGTCTACGACGATTATCTCATTGGGAAGAGGTTTTGTTGCAAGGAGGCTGTCCAGGCAGGGTTTAATGAATTCGGCGCCGTTATAATTGGGAACGACAACACTCACCGGAAGCCTGTCCTCTTTTGTTTCATATCCGTAATCTGCCCATTTAACATGCTTTGGATCGAAAAGAAGCCTCATGTTCTTCTCTCTTGCCACCTCTGCAAATTCAAAACTGTATTTCTTGACGCATTCTTCGATCAGTTTTTCCTGTTCCGGACGTGAGATCTTTCGTGATTTAATTTCCGATATCTTCTTCTCACAATTAAATAACAGGTTGCCGTAAACGAAAGAAAGGCTTGGATTGGGCGTTAGCGCTCTTATGTCGAGAGCGAACATATCCATGGTGCAATGTGCCCGATGAAGGTATCCGGAATAAAATTTATTCATGTTTTTACAGAAGAGCTTGACCGGTGATTCATAGGGACCGCCTGTTATTTTATTTCCGTCAAATATGAAGCCGCCCACCGCCGCAACATCCTTACGCTTAATAAAGAGTTGATTTTGATAGTCCGCATGGAAAAATCCTTTGTGAAGCGTATGTGATACACTTACGCCCGCAAAGTCTTCCACCGCTCTTCTTCCGGCTTCGTATGCATAATCTTTGCTCTCGGGATTGGCTGCCGTGGAATCTTCGTGGCAGCGCCAATGATACAGGACTTTCGAGATATGAACTATCTCGTTTTCTTTGCCTTCAAGGGCGAGTCTTCCTGCGGTTCTTAAGATGATATCGTGATCCTGTGCTCCGTCATAGTCCTTTCTGAAGCCTGTTTCTTTGATAAGATTGCTCTCAAATACGGACAGATGGCACACATAATTATTGGATAAAAGGTAGTCTAAATTAAATTCAGGTTTAATATTTGGCTCGTAAAACCTGGTTGCATCACTGTTGCACTTATCCTCGTCAGAGTAGATAAACAGCGGAGTCGCGCCTTTTGCACGGGCCTTCAGTATCGCCGTTGCAACTTCAAAAAGTGCGTCCTCTGTAAGCAGATCGTCGTGATCCAGAAGCGCCGTATAATCTCCGGTAACGTGCTTAAGCGCTTCATTGGAGTTCTCCGATATTCCTTTGTTCTCGGATAATCTTACGTAGACGATCCTTTCGTCTTCGTAAGATGTTATAACGCTTTCGGGTCTGCCGCTTACTGATGCATCTGCGAGTATGAGTTCAAAGTTTTTGTATGTCTGATCGAGTACGGATTCGATCATGGCACGAAGATACTCTTCTTTAGTTTCGTATACGGGAACGACCACGCCAAACTTAACAGGACTCTTATCGCAAGCCTTTATCTGGGAAGTTCTCTGCTCTTCGCTCAGTTTTTGAAAATCATAAGGAACGTCTTCCTGTTTGGAAAGACGTTCCTTTGCTGCGTAGTATGTATTTACTATCCCGTTTCGCTTAAGATAAGCACGGGTTTTAGCTATGTTACCCATACCCATTTTTCCTTAAAGGACTGCTTTAAGATCCTCTTTAAGCTTTTCGGCCTTCTTTGCGCTGTCTTCAAGGGAATCACCCTTAACACCTATGTAGAACTTGATCTTGGGTTCCGTTCCCGAAGGTCTTGCACAACACCATGAATTGTTATCAAGGTCAAAGTACAGAACATCCGAAGTGGGAAGTCCGGTTGAAGTAACCTTTCCGGTTGCAAGTTCGGTACATGTATCGTTCTTATAGTCTCTGAAGAACTTAACGTTAAGATCGCCGAACTTCTTGGGAGGATTTGCACGCAAACCTTCCATGATAGCCTTGATCTTTTCAGATCCGTCCATACCCTTAAGAGTGATGGTGTAAAGATCTTCTTTGAAATATCCGAACTCTTTGTAGATGTTGAGCATCTGATCCCAAAGAGTAATGTTGTTGTACTTGCACCATGCAGCCACTTCGCAAAGGCACATAACGGCTACAACCGCATCTTTGTCTCTTGCATGGGTTCCCGCAAGACATCCGTAGCTTTCTTCCAGGCCGAATACATAATTGTATGTGCCTCTCTCCAAAAACCACTTTATCTGCTCGCCTATATACTTAAATCCTGTAAGAACCTCGATAAGCTTTACATTGTACTTCTCGGCTATGGGATCTGCCATATTCGTGGTAACGATAGTCTTTACAAGGGCGGGATTTTTAGGCATGGTACCGAGTTTTGTACGTTCTCTTAAGATATACTCGGCAATGAGCATACCGGACATATTGCCCGTAAAAGGAACATACTCGCCCGAGATCGTATCGTAAGCGTAGATACCGAGTCTGTCTGCGTCGGGATCGGTAGCGAGCACAACGTCTGCCTTCTTTTCCTTGGCAAGCTTAAGTGCAAGGGTAAATGCCTTGGGATCTTCGGGATTGGGATATTCAAGCGTGGTAAAGTTGGGATCGGGCATTTCCTGCTCGGGCACAACGTATACGTTCTCAAATCCAAGCTCGCTTAATATCCTTCTTACCGGCACATTACCCGTACCGTTAAAAGGTGTATAAACTATCTTGATATCTTTAGCCACAGCCTTGATGATCTCGGGATGGATGATCTGCTTTTTAAGCTCTGCCATATAAAGATCGTCAATCTCTTTTCCGATCACGTTATAAAGACCTTTGGCGATGGCCTCGTCTTTATCCATGGTCTTAACATCATTAAAGCTTGTAACATTGTTTACTTCATCAATGATCGCGATATCTCTGGGTGATGTTACCTGAGCGCCGTCCTCCCAGTAAACCTTGTATCCGTTGTATTCGGGAG
>CAMPBP010000043.1 GCA_946639085.1 uncultured Lachnospiraceae bacterium | reverse complement strand
TTACAAGAAGAACAAAATACGATCTTAACAAAGCAGAAGAAAGAGATCATATTTTACAGGGATTGCTCATAGCTCTCGACAATATCGATGAAGTCATCACGATAATAAGAGGCAGCGCAAACACTCAGGAAGCAAAGAATGCTCTTATTGAAAGATTCAGTCTTTCAGAGGCACAGGCACAGGCGATAGTCGACATGAGACTTCGTGCTCTTACCGGACTGGAAAGAGAGAAGCTTTTAAATGAGCATCAGGATCTTTTAAAACTCATAGAAGAATTGAGAGCCATTTTAGGAGATGAAAAACTTCTCCTTGGTGTCATTAAAACAGAGATGACTGCTATCGCCGATAAATACGGTGATGACAGAAGAAGTATGATCGGACCCGACGATTACGATTTTGTTGACGAAGATCTTATTCCCAACGAAAACGTAGTTATCGCAAGCACTAATCTCGGATATATAAAGAGAATGACCGAAGACAACTTCCGTGCACAGAACAGAGGCGGAAGAGGAATCGTGGGAATGAAGCCCATCGACGAAGATTATATCAGAGATCTTCTCATGATCAACACTCACGGATATGTAATGTTTTTTACAAACTTCGGCCGTGCGTATAGACTTAAAGTATACGAGATACCGGAAGCAAGCAGAACGGCAAGAGGTACCGCAATGGTAAATCTTTTGCAGCTCAATCCGGGAGAAAAAGTAAATGCCATACTTCCCGTTGATTCCTTTGAAGATAACCAGTGTGTATTCATGGTTACGAAGAACGGTATCATCAAGAAGACTCCGCTTATAGATTTTGCCAACATAAGAAAGAACGGTCTTAACGCCATCAATCTTCGTGACGACGACAGACTTATCGAAGTAAAGACCACATCCGAACACGATAAAGTATTCATTGTTACCAAGAAAGGTATGTGTATCGAGTTTGACGAAGAAGAGGCAAGACCTCTCGGAAGAACCGCGATGGGTGTTAAGGGTATCGATCTTAACAAAGGCGATGAAGTAATCGGAATGCAGCTCGATCATCAGGGTGACTCCTTGTTGTTCGTATCGGAAAACGGTATAGGAAAACGTACAAATCTCGAAGATTTCCGACTTCAGCACAGAGGCGGTAAAGGACTTAAGTGTTACAAGATAACCGAAAGGACCGGTGAACTTGTAGGCGTAAAGGCCGTAACCGATGAGCATGAGATCATGATGATAACAACTACCGGCGTTATCATTCAGATCAGAATGAAAGAAGTAAACGAGTACAGCCGAATCACTTCGGGAGTCAAGTTAATGAATCTTGACGACGAAAGCGTAAAGGTTGCTAAGATAGCCAAAGTTCGTACGGGACTGGGACTCAGCGAAGAATTCGATGAGGACGCAGACGGCGAAGAAGGCGAAGAAAGCGAAGAAATTTCGCAGGATGAAGAATAAAGAAAAATGTTAAACGAAACAACGGCGTTTCGATTAATCGAAACGCCGTTGTTTTTTCTTTTTACATTATCTTCTTCTTTTTCTGTAATCGCTTCGTTTGATGTATTTACGATTACGGGCGAAATGGAAGCTTGAGATTATACGTTTGAAAAGAAGGGCGATACACAAAACGCCCACCGCGATACCTATCCATTTGATTATACGGTTAACGTATATGAATGTCGGTTCTTCTTCGATGATCTCCATGAATTCGTCTTCTTTGGTAAAGACGAAAGAGGTTTCTTCCTCCTTGGCTACCACAAGGGAAGCACTGCCGAGATATTTACCGTTGTAGTCGTAGTCAATGTCGGCAAGAACGGATACGTCATCATCGCGGTAAGTGATGGAACTGTTTAAGTCATCAAAAGTACAGTTTTTTGGAAGTACGATCTCCGAATCGGTATCAAGGGAAATAAACGACGAGGAATTGCCGAATACATCGTAACCGATCAGGAAAAACGAATCGTTTTTAAGATCGTAGCGAGTCTCGTAATCTGCGACCTTAACATGCTGGAAGTTGTTGAAACCGTAATTAAACAAAGCTGCGGAATCTACGTATTGGTAAGGAGTTTCTTCTTCCATTACAACACAGATGAGATTAAGACCGTTACGCTCGGCAGCAGTAACAAGCACCTGCCTTGATTCGTCGGTATATCCGGTCTTTGAACCGACTAAACCTTCCAGCTCATAAGTTCCGTTTATAAAGTAGTTCTTGGTGGAAAGCCAGATGTCATCGGGCTGAGTGTCGGTAGGAAGCCAATGGTAAGTCTTTGTCCTTGAGACTTTGGCAAGGAATTCGTTTTTGAAATATTCTCTTCCGATAAGTGCGAGATCGTAGGCGGTAGTGTAATGATCGGGATCGGTATAGCCGTGAGCGTTGTTAAAATGAGTGTCGTTACAGCCGATCTCCTTTGCCCTTTTGTTCATGAGCTCAACGAAAGAATCGATGTCACCGCTGACGTATTCCGCAACCGCGTTGCAGACTTCGTTGGCCGAAAGCACCATGATACCGTAAAGGCAATCCTCCAAAGTCATTGCTTCGCCGGCATCCATCCCCATGTTGGAAGCGTCCCAGGTTACGGAATGAACGGCATCATAGGAAAAAGAAACCATATCGTTTAGGCTGGAGTCCTCTTTTTCCATGGCAAGCATACAGGTCAAAAGCTTTGTCGTGCTGGCCGGATACATTTTTTCGTGAATGTTCTTTTCATAAAGAACGATTCCGGTATCGGCATCCATTAAAAGAGCGGAGGCTGCACCCACAGCCGGACCTTCCGGCCAGTTGGCGATCTCGTTGGACTGAACGGGCCAGGATTTACGCTCTTCCATGGCATCCGTATATTCATCCGCAAAAGCTTTTAACGGAAATGAAAGTATTAAGTTAATGAATAAAGCTGCCGTTAAAAAGGCGGATAATAGTTTTTTCAAAGTGTCTCCATTGTCAATTATGATATCTATAATACAGCATTTTTTAATTGACATGAAGAATAAAAATGTTTATATTTTCAATATAACTTTACACAAGTAAAGCGTTAAATCGAAACGGTAACGTGTAAAGTTATCCAAATGCGGAGGTTTTCCGTCTCTGCATACGAAAAGGGAGGAAAAAGTTATGGAAAATGTTTTATCAAAAGTTGCTGAAGTCAATGACGTGATAAACGGATTTGCCTGGGGATGGTTCGCCATCTTTATGCTTCTTGGCACGGGTCTTATCTGTACCGTTATCACCAAATGCTTCCAGATCTCGCATTTAAAGCATTGGTGGTCACAGACGATTGCGTCGGTATTCAAGAAAGACACTCACCACAACAAGGATAAGGGCGCTGTTTCACAGTTCCAGGCACTTTGTACCGCACTTGCGGCTACCATCGGTACCGGAAATATCGCCGGTGTTGCCGCTGCTATCTGTATCGGTGGTCCCGGAGCGGTTGTTTGGATGTGGATCGCAGCATTCCTTGGAATGATGACCAACTACTCAGAAAACATTTTGGGAATATATTTCCGTCGTAAGAATTCCGAAAAGGAATGGTCCGGCGGAGCAATGTATTACTTAAAAGACGGTCTCGGATCTTACAAAGGATGTAAAGGGATCGGTAAAGTGCTGGCAGTTATCTTTGCAATATTCGCAGCACTTGCTTCATTCGGTATAGGTAACCTGGGACAGATCAACAAGATCACGCTTAACATCGAGTCCGCATTTTTCTCAAACGTAAAGGCTCCTGATTTTCTCGGAATATCATCCGTTAACTGGATCATCGGAGTGGTACTTATGCTTGTGGGCGGATTTATTATTCTCGGCGGTCTTCAGAGAATCGCAGCTTTTGCAGAAAAGATCGTTCCTTTTATGGCAGTAGCTTACGTTGTCGGAGCCATCATCGTTATGATCGTTCATTATGACAAGATCGGTGCGATGTTCGCGGCAATCTTCAAATTTGCATTCGGTGCAAAGGCTCTTGCCGGCGGTATCGCAGGTGAAGCATTAAAACTTGCCATAAAGAACGGATGTAAGAGAGGTATCTTCTCTAACGAAGCAGGTCTCGGTTCTTCCGTTATGGTTCATTCGAATTCTAACGTAGTTGAGCCCGTTAAGCAGGGTATGTGGGGAATCTTCGAAGTATTCGCAGATACCATGATCGTTTGTACCATGACCGCGATCGTTGTTCTTTCTTCAGGATTTATAGATCTTGAGACCGGTGTTGTTGCAGAAGGCGTCAGCGATGCAACACTTGTAGCAAAGGCATTCGGTAATGTATTCGGAATCGGCGGAGAATGGTTTATCGCTATTGCCGTTCTTCTGTTCGCTTTCACTACCGTTCTCGGATGGTCACATTACGGCTCAAAAGCCATTGAGTATCTTTTCGGAGTTACGGGAGCAAAGATTTATAAAGTTATATTCGTAGTAATGATGGTCTGCGGTGCGATCATGACATCTTCGCTCGCATGGGATATTTCCGATACCTTCAACGGTCTCATGATGATCCCCAACCTTATCGGTGTACTCAGTCTGACTCCTTTGGTGATCAAGCTTACAAATAACTACGTCGACAGAAATATTAAAAAGAAAGACGTTAAACCCATGCTTTCGGTCTTCCCGGAGATCGAAGCCGAAATGGAAGAAAAGTTAAAGAACGAACAGGAAGCAGAATAAACCGGGCACCCCGCATCAAAGCGGGGTGTTTTATACCATACAGAAAATGAGATTAAGACATGTAACAGGGTCCGAAGAAAAAATCTTCGAAAGCCCCATAGTAATAAAAGAGCCAAAAGAGCATAAAGGTAACTGGCAAAAAGTATTCGGAAACGATAACGATATTTATATAGAAATAGGAATGGGAAAGGGACGTTTTATCATAGATAATGCCCTTAAATATCCGGACGTCAATTTTATCGGGATCGAAAGATATTCGACCGTGGTATTAAAAGCATTGTCGAAGCTTGATACTTACGAGGAAAAACCCGAAAATCTTCGTTTTATATGTATAGACGCCAAAGAACTTCCGGAAGTGTTCGACAGCGAGGAAGTATCAAAGATCTACTTAAATTTCTCCGATCCCTGGCCCAAAGACAGACATGCAAAAAGAAGGCTTGAATCGAGACAGTTTTTAAGCATTTACGAAAAGATCATCAAAAAAGATGCTTTGATCGAATTTAAGACAGACAACAGAGCGTTGTTTGATTTTGCTCTTGAAGAACTTAAACCCGCAGGGTGGAGTGCATCGGTCGTAACATACGATCTTCATGCAGATGAATCACTCATGAAAGACAATATCATGACTGAGTACGAAGAAAAGTTCTCAAGCATCGGCAATCCAATATGTAAGTACGTGATCAAAAAGAGCAATTAATAAGCGAAACGCTTGCCATAAATATTCTATTATGGTACTATGCTATCGCACTAAAGTGATGAAAGGAATTATATTATGAAAAAGTTATTTACAGTATTATTGGCAGGAGTGATGGTACTTTCACTTGCCGCTTGCGGAAAGACCGCTGAAAGTACAAACACATTTACAATGGGTATCGACCCTGAATATCCTCCCTTCTCTTCATTGGGAGATGACGGAAAATATACCGGATTTGATGTTGAAGTATGCCAGGCAGTTTGCGATAAGCTTGGCTGGGAAATGAAGATCTTCGAAGTTAACTGGGATGAGAAACTTGTTCAGCTTGACTCCAACGAATGTGACTGCGTATGGTCGGGAATGACTATCCTTGACAGCATGAAAGAAGCGGGATATGTTATCTCAGCTCCTTACTATGACAACACTCAGGTATTGCTTGTAAAATCAGACAGCGGTATTGCTACAAGTGCCGATCTTGCAGGCAAAGATGTTGCCGTACAGCTCGGTACTTCCGGTGAAGGACTTCTTAACGGAGACCTTTCCGATATGGCCGCAACATTTAACAAAGTGATCACCTGTGATTCTTTCCTTAAATGCTTTACCGAACTTGACGGCGGAGCAGTTGATGCAGTATTTGTTGATCTTCCCGTAGCAGTAAGCTATGCTCAGGAGCACGACGGATTTACCGTTCTTGAAGAGAGATTCGGTGACGAACAGTACGGAATCGCTTTCCGTTCGGGAGACGAAGCTCTTTGCAAGCAGGTTGAAGATGCGGTTAAGGAACTTGTAGCAGACGGTACTTATAAGAAGATCGCCGAGAAATATCCCGATATCATCAACAATCTTATCTTCTTACAGTGATCGAAACGGTTTCTTTGTACCGATAGCAACACTATAGTCAGTTTATAACATTCCCGGAGGTGCATGGCGTCTCCGGGATAGATTATCTTAAACGGGGTTCACTTTATGTCATTGTTGACCATGATCTTAAAAATGGCGGAAGGTTTGTCAAAGACATGTGCTATTTTCTTTTTGACGCTTCTGTTTTCACTTCCGCTCGGAATGATCGTCGCTTTGCTTAGGATGAGCAAAGACAAGGTCGTTTCTTCAGTTACCAGATTTGTTATTTCAGTATTAAGAGGAACACCTTTGATGTTACAGCTTTTAGCCGTAACTTACGGACCGTATTATCTTTTCGGTATTTCGGTATCTCGAAACAAGCTCATTCCCGTAGTCATTGCGTTTTCCATCAATTATGCGGCCTATTTTGCAGAGATCTATAGAGGCGGTATAGAATCGATGGCCAAAGGACAATACGAAGCGGCAGCGGTACTCGGATATACCAAGACTCAGACATTTTTGAAGATAATACTTCCTCAGGTGATCAAAAGGATAATGCCGAGCATTACCAACGAAGTTGTTACTCTTGTAAAAGATACGTCTTTGGCATTTACCGTTTCATATCAGGAAATGTTTACGATCGGAAAGCAGATCGCAAATTCACAGACCAGTTTTACCCCGTTTGTGGTTGCAGGTGTGTTCTATTTCGTATTCAATGCCATCGTTGATTTTGGCATGGGAAAGATAGAAAAATCCATGCAATACTATAAATAGGAGGGGCTTTTTATGATCTTGGAGATGTCAAATATCAAAAAACACTTTGAAGACTGCGAAGTCCTTCACGATATAAGTTTGAACGTGGATTCGGGTGAAGTCGTAAGTATCATAGGACCTTCGGGTTCGGGTAAATCTACGCTTCTTCGGTGTGCGACTTTTCTTGAAAAGATCGACAGCGGAACCATCAAATACGAAGGGCAGACTATCGCGCATACACCGGACGGAGAAAAGCCGATTTATCTTCCCAAAAAGGAAATGGTAAAGGTAAAGAGTTATTTTGGACTTGTTTTTCAGCAATTTAATCTTTTTCCTCATTTTTCCGTTTTAAGAAACGTTTGTGACGCACCGATAAATGTTCAGAAACGTAACAAAGAGGAAGTTGAAGAAAAAGGCAGAGAGCTTTTGGCGAAAATGGGGCTTGCGGACAAGGCGGATGCATATCCGTTCCAGCTTTCGGGCGGTCAGCAGCAAAGAGTTGCCATCGCCAGAGCACTTGCACTGAATCCCGACATTTTATTCTTCGATGAGCCGACTTCCGCTCTCGATCCGGAACTTACGGGAGAAGTTTTAAAGATCATCCGTCAGCTGGCCGAAGAAAAAATGACGATGGTGATCGTAACACACGAAATGAGTTTTGCCAGAGCAGTCAGCAAAAGAGTTATTTTCATGGACGGCGGATATATTGTGGAACAGGGAGATCCCGAAAAAGTATTCGGAGATCCTTCGGAAGAGCGTACAAAGCAGTTCTTAAGGAATTATCAGCAATGAAAGAGTACGATTACGTCTATGCAGATCCGACAGGAAACATAACGTTACTTGTAAGAGATGAAGTAGCTGTCGAAGAACAGCCGAAAGTATCAAATTATTTATGTTTCTATGAACCTGACTGCGAGCAGGTTGGCTTTGTTTATTACGACGATCCGGATGCAGATATAAGACTTCGGATGGCCGGCGGTGAATTCTGCGGAAACGCAACGATGTCCACGGCATGTCTTTATTCCAAAGATAACGATTACCCCATCGGTGAGGAAAGATCGGTCCTCGTAAGAACTTCCGGTACAGCTGAGCCGGTTGAAGTCAAAGTCTTAAGAGAAGAAAAGCGTTCCTTCAAGGGATGCGTCAAAATGCCTAAGCCTTTGGATATATCTGAAGTATTGCTCTACTATAACGAAGAAAGTTTAATGCTTCCGATAGTTAAGTTCGAAGGTATGTATCATCTTATCTATACCGATAAGATGTCTTTGGATGATGCGGAAAAAGCAATCGTAAAATGGGCCGACGATCTGAACGCTCCTGCTCTTGGGATCATGTTTTTAAACGAGAAGCAATCCGCACTTACTCCATTGGTATACGTTCCCGCCTTAAAAGACTTTTACTGGGAGCATGCCTGTGCCAGCGGAACCACTGCAACAGGCTATTATCTTTACAAAAGAAATGATAAACCGATAGATATGGATTTCATCGAACCCGGCGGAAAACTCAACATCAAAGTCGACAATGACGACGATCTTTTCCTGACCGGACATGTCCGCTTAAGAGATTGACAAAAGAAAACTGTTAATGTACAATTTCCTTTGTTGTCAATATATATAGCACTTTCGGGGTGTGGCTCAGTTTGGTAGAGCGCAGCGTTCGGGACGCTGAGGTCGCAAGTTCGAATCTTGTCACTCCGATTAAAAAGGTATCCATTCATGG
>CAMPBP010000042.1 GCA_946639085.1 uncultured Lachnospiraceae bacterium | reverse complement strand
TGTATCGTTGTTTGCCTCAGCAGTACGCATGTTGTTTACAAGATACTTGTTCATGTTTCTGATAAGCGTGTCAAGAACGTAAGTGATCTTGTGGAACTGATGATCGTACATGTTCTGCTCGTAAGTAAGGATGGCGTCCTTCGCCTCCGCAAGGATGTTCTCGGAGATCTCGCAAATGGGAAGCTTGCCGTCAAAATCCTTCTGTATGGTATAGAAGCACGTTCTGATGATCTTGTTAAATACGTTTGTTAAGAGGTTGCCGTCCTTAAGCACGGGATCGGCGCCGTTTCTTTCTTCCTCGGGAAGGTATACCTGAGGATCAAAACTTACGCTCTTGTTGGCAAGTCCGAGGCTCAAGAAATGCATACGCATCTGCTCGGGGGTATAGAAATCAAGCAGGTCCTTAGCCATGGGAGGCTTGATGGAACCTGAGCTTGAAGCTTTCTTGTTCATGAAAAGGATGTGGTTGTTGGGTACTAAGAACGTTTTCTTTAGGCCCAATGTCTCCCACATTGCCTGCTGGGCAATACCATAGAAGGAGATGTTGTCCTGACCTATGAACTGGTAGACCGTTGCGTCATCGTCGTTCCAATATTTCTTCCACTCGTCAGCGTCCGCGCCCTTGCTCTCAAGGTAGGTGCGGGTGAACGAGATCGGTGCCCAGAGCGATTCGGGCCATACCCAGAATGTAAGGTCCTTGAGGCCTTCCTTTTCGGGGAAGGGCACGCCCCACTCGATGTTGCCGGAAAGTCTGAAAGGAACCAGGGTCTTGCCGGTACGGTAGTTGATGTTGAGATTCTCAAGAGCCTTTCTGGCTGCGTCTCTGTCATCAAGGTTTTTGAATACGAATGTATATGAATTCTTGTTGTCGTCTATAACGTCATGCTCGGGGAACTTGGCTCTGAGTGCGTCAAGGTCCTCCACAAACTTCTTCTGAACGTAGATATAGGGAGGCTTTAAGAACTCCTCAATGGTGGTGAGCATGTATTTTCTGGCGTTCGAGTTGGCGCGAAGGTCGTCCACGTACGCCTGAATCATCGGAATGCAATCCTCGAGCTTGTAGTACCAGTTGGTAACGTCCACAAGTTCGGGAGTAAGGCCCGAAAGGGTGCTGTGAGGGTCGATGAGCTCGGTGGGCATGTACTGGTGACCCAGGTCGCACTCGTCGGCGTAAGCTTTCTCGGACTGGCAGCCCTGGATGGGGCACTTTCCGATTACCTGACGGCCGTTTAACAAACATTTGAATTTGGGATCGTAAAACTGAGGGGAACTTAATTTTTCAAGGGTTCCCTTCTCGTAAAGGCCTTCAAAGACCTCTTTTGAAACCTCTTTATGGATCTCGCCTGCTCTTCCCAGGGCGGAAGCACCGAAAAGATTGAGACTTATCTCGTATTTATCAAGTGTATCCTTCTGCGCTTCGTGGTTCTTACGAACATAATCTTCGATAGTCCCGTCAAACGTTCCGGCTTCTTTGGCCTTTCTGTAGCCCTCCAAAATAGGGGAGCCGTAGCAGTCGGTACCCGATACGAAAATGACGTTCTCCGCACCTATCCTGTCACGAAGAAATCTCGCAAAGGTGTCGGCATGCACAAACACACCGCCGATATGGCCGAAATGAAGTTCTTTATTACCGTAGGGCATGCCTGCGGTCACAACCGCGCGCTTGGGAAACTTAGGGCGCATTTTGGGTTCTTTTACGTATTCCATGATCTACCTCAAAAATATAAAATTCTGCCTTGTTATTGTAGATTTATTAAGGGTTTATGTCAAATCAATTCTGAACCAAGGGGACGGTGGTGTTGGTTCAAAATCCTTATTTATACGATTCGTAGATTTCTTCGAATCTGTCTTCTGTTTTTATCCCAAGCTGCGAGATGAGCTTGCTTCCGAAGTTATACACCATCCTGCACGCTTCTTTTCTGGGGAGCTTTCCGCCGTCGAAAAGCATCATTAGCGCAAGACCGTGGGTGTAGATCACTATGTCCCTTATCATTTCCGACAGCAGTTCGATCTTTATATCGTACTGAGCGGCGAAGATATTTAAGGCCTCTTCGTCAAACTGGAAAGAAAAGATACTTTTTTCGCCGTGGATGCTTTCACCGATCGTCTCCCTCGTATCGTCCACGTTTATGAACCTGAATACGTTGGGGTGATCGATAGCGATGGAAAGGTAATGTAAGCCCGATACAAAAAACGCTTCGATGGCGTCTTTTCTCGCTCTCATTTTTCCTTCCAGGTCGCCGAAGACTTTGTTGCCCGCGTAAAAGTAAAGTTCCTTTTTAAGTTCAGCCATGCTTCCAAACTGCCACGAGACGGGTTGCGTGGAGCATCCGAGTTTCGCGGCGATCTGCTTGATCTGCACAGCTTCGATGCCGTGTTCTTCGAGCAGCTCGTAAGATGCTTCGAGGATCATCTCTTTAGTGATCTGTGTTCTTCTTCCCATTTTGTCCTCTGTTACTTGTAAGGCATGTAATTAAGCGGCTTTGTGCAGCCCCAATCCTTGGCTGCTTTTGTAAAGCCTCTTTTGGCAAGTGTTTTAAATATTATACCTACCAAAAGCCTTACATGTACAGGAAAAATCTCGGGGCCTGTAAATTTTGCGCATTTTTCCGAGAAGAAATTGCCGCATTCCGCATACTCGCGGCCCATGTCGGTATAAGCACCGGTGATCTTTTGGACAGTTTTTTCGTCTACGAATCTTATGCCGAAGTTGTCGCCTTTAACCAGCGTTCCGGCGTATTTGCAGCCAAGTTTTTCCGTAAGTATCTTAAGATACGCCTCGCCGCAGCGAAGCTGCACGCCTTCCGCAAAGCCGCCCTGCAATATAAATGCGATCTCTGTGCCGTCGTTCTTGGGCGTAAGTGTCTCCAGAAATTCGATGAGAAGTCCCGGAATGTTCTCAACATACAAAGGAATGGCGATCAGTATGTTTTTGTTTTCGCCAAAAGCCTTTCTCATGACGTCCCACTGTTTCCTGTCGGACACCTCGCAGCGCGTGAAAGTGGCGCCCTTTTCTGCCATTCCGGCCTCAAACTTATCAAGTATCTTGTCCGTATTGCTTAATTTCTTTACTCTGGGACTGCCGTTTATTATCAATGCATGCATGACACCGCCTCCTTTATCTCACTTGCCGAAAAAACTCCCAGCGACTTGCTCTCAAAATTGAGCGTCGCCCTCTCGTTCCATCTCTTCAAATATTCAACGTCGGGATCTCCTTTATAGATGAGACCGATGTCAAATTTATCCTTGTAACGTGCCACGTGACGCATCTGGTCTCCCACGAACTTAAGATACATCGTGGCTACAGGCAATATCCTGTCAAAGATGTTCTTTCCCTTGTGGTCCAAAAATCCCAGTGCCGTGTCCGAGATCACCCACAGCTGCTTTGCGTGGATCATCTTCTTTAAGATCACTTCGTAATCGTCCTTTATCGAGCATTCGCCCGGTGTCTTCAGCCAGCAGTAGTTGCATCCTATGCAGTGGCTTATCTTCATCTCACTTGCTTCTACGATCTCCGCCTCGACAGCGCTGTTTTTCAGTTCTTCTCTTAACGCTTCGCTCACGCTTTTGTCTGCGGTCGTGTTAACTATCAAGATCATAATGTCCTCCTGTTTTGTGTCTTCCCTTTCTCTCTTGTTTTTTTGACCTGTTTTTTGTGTAAACGCGTTTATATAAATATGTTTATATTATATTCGGTGTTAAAAGTCAATAGGGGAAAAAGAAAAAATGAACCAACACCACCGTCCCCTTGGTTCTTACCGGTATGCTCCGGCTTAATTTAGCGTGATATTTGCCCGGATTTACCGGTAATAATTGACTTCCGCCTTTTTTACCTGTATCTCCCGCCTCAAATCTACTTGAATTTACTGGTAAAAACTTATTTCCTTCTTTTTTACCTGCATTTCCCGCCTCAAATCTACTTGAATTTACTGGTAAAAACTTATTTCCTTCTTTTTTACCTGTCCGAACCAATCAAAATATACTGGTAAAAAAGTGAAAAAAGAGATTTAGCAGGTTATGGGCCGCCAAATCGGCCATTTTTATACCGGTAAAAAAAGCACATTTGCCAATTTAGCCGGTAAAAAAGCAGGAAAGAAGATAAAATATGACTTTTGGCGCGATGTGTGCTATAATTTTGCCTTGAAGGGGACAGACAAAGCTGTATCGTGTTTTGTCCGGTTTTGTACATTTTATAGGAGGCAATATGAAACTTAAAAGAATTCTTGCGATCTCTTTATCTCTGACTATGCTGTTTAGCATGTCTTTAAGTTCGGTGGCGGGGAGCGAAATCAGAACGACTCCCGTTGAAGTTCCGGATGAATATGATAAAACCGCCGTCCCAGTTAATAGTGATGTAAAAGTGGTCGGAAATGATTATGCTGTACGCGTTGTTAATGAGGGACAGAGTGAGGGTGTCACCACATCTGCAGATATTTGGGGTAATGTAAGTCTGACGAATACCGGCGAAGCGACAGCACTCGATTCGTCTGCATATACCGAAGGCACTGATATTTACGTAAATGGATCTGTTGATGCCCATACCGATAACGGCAAAGCGACAGCTATTCATGTCAGTGCCGGAAATAATGGTGATGCATCGGTATCGGTAGACGGAAAAGTTACGGCAACCGCAGACAAAGGTTGCGCAACCGGCGTGTCTGTTTATACAGAAGACTCTTCCGTTAAATTAGCGGTAATGAATGATGTTACAGTTAATTCTAAAGATGAGAAATATGGCGAAGCAGACGGCATAATTATTAAGAACATCACTTCTACAGTAGATGTTAAAGTAGGAGGAAGCGTAAACGTTAAATCTAAAACAAACGATGCAGGAGGCGTAATAATAGCCGGCTCTTCTACTACTGAAGGTAAAAAAGCTGATAGCACTGTCACTATCCACGGAGATCTCAATGTTGAAGGATATGGCGTTGTTTCTACAGGTAATGCCGATCAATCCAAAGCCGATGTTATCATCGAAGGCACTCTTGATGCCACTAAGGGAGCGGTACTTCTTAAAGATTATAAATCGAACTCCGGTAGTTCCAATGATGAATCTAAGAAATCCGATCTTAATCTTTATGTATGGAAGATCAATACCGATAATAATGCTGCTATAGCCCAAAAAATGACATACAATCCCAGCACTATGGATGAACCTGAAATCGAAAACGACGAAGATTTTGTTAAAAACAATATCTACTACATCATCAAGGTTAAGCAGCCCAATGAAGGCGGTTCTTTATACGTTACCGATGAAAACGGCTCACTTGTGACGGTAGGCAATGGTATTATAGCGGCTAAAGAAGGAACAAAGCTATTACTCAAAGCAGATGTATCTGCTGATTATGATATTAATGAAGCTTATGGTGATCTTGAAAAAAATTGGGTTCTCACAAAAGACCCAAACGGCAACTACTTCTTTGAAGTAAAACGCGGTGGTGGCGTATATTTTAATGCTTTGTACTCAAAACTTATCTCTAATGCAGAGCTTAGAAGACGCGAAGAAGTCCAAGATGCGATCGGGTTTATAGATGCCGGGCCGAAAAATGGTGACAACATTACCATAGCCTGCTTTAACAGTAATTGTTTGGACTCTTCGATTGTAGAAGCCATATTGGCAAAAAAGAATGTATCTGTAAAATTGCTTTGTTCGATAGAAGATAAGTATGGCATGATTACCATTCCTATGAATCCGGACTTTAGTAATCTTAAACGAGAATACAATGGCGCAATAAGTCTTATAACTCTGGCAAATGCATATGGATTTTATGAGATAAACGAGAATCAGAGTAATAGCGGTGCTACCGCAGAGATAAAAGAGAATATAAATACTGGCGGTACTACTGGTACTACTGTAAGAATTAATGTGGATCAGCACACTGGCGAGACTTCTTCAGATTGGGGTTCGGTCAAAACCTTTGATGAAGGCTTCCAATTTGAAATTAATGGATTATAAATTTAACTCCGTAATTATGTTTTAAACAATAGTAACCCTCCTTACCGTGATCACGGCAAGGAGGGTTCTTTTTCTTTCTGCATATATTCCTATTCTCTGCTCTCCTCCTGGAAGTGCTTAAGGTCTTCGGTCAAGACCACAGCGGTCTTGAGATCGATGAGCCATCCGATCAGGACTACGAGGCAATAAACGATCACGACGCTTAGTGCTACGCCGGCGGCAGAGATCACGACTTCGTGGGTTAAAGGCTGCCCTGCGAACATAAACGCAACGATCACAACGACGGTCATGGTCATCTGTGCGATTTCTTTGATGACGGCCTGTTTTAGCGTAAGTTCCTTGTTGCCGTTTACGAACAGTGCGGGGATCATGCCTATGATGCCGTAAATCAGCGGATATACGAACACTTCGTAGCCGAATTGCTGGTCGGGTCTTAACAACTTGCCGAGTATCAGCATGGCCAGGTTGATCAATGTAACGCTTATGAAAAAGTTTCCTGCCAAAGTTTTAATGCGTTCTTTCATCTTTTAAGCTTCTCCTTGATATCGGGCACGTATTTGCGCGAGATTATTACCTGTTCACCGTTCTTCAACCGGCAGAGAAAACGGCCGTTAAGCGCCGGTTTGATGTACGAGATCTTCATGAGATTCACGATCACGGCTTTGGAAATGCGGGCGAACTGGCGCGTGGGAAGCACCGATTCAAACTCATAGAGCCTCTTTCGCGACTCGTAGCATTCCTCCGCGAGATAGATAAAAGTGCGATCGTCCACCGATTCGACATACAGTATGTCAGCGATGAGGATCTTGTACATCTTCTCGTCTTTGAAGGCGTCGATGCTTCCCTGGCGCTGTTTGACAAACTGCACTATCTCGTTGACGCGATCGTCAATCTTATGGCAGCCTATCTCAATGTATTCGGTTTCTTTCTCACTTATTGTCTTTATCTCGAGTTTCATTTCGCTCCCTAATAGCTTTCGTTTACCGTGAAGGTGCCCTCGCCTTTCAGATAACAGTCCATGAAATCCACCACTATCGCGTTGATGCGGTCGATGCAGTCCGCGGGGTCCACCGTTCCGTTTCCCAGCAGGTTCGCGAGAAAGGGGGAGAACAACGGCAGGTCGGTGAAATTCATGTGCTCCGTGCCTTTAAAGTATGTGGTGTAGCCGGTCACGGCGTTGTCGAGGATTATGTTGTTGGCATAATTATAACCCATTTCCCGCGCCTTAAGACAGTCCAAATAATGTTCTTCCTTGTTTACGGAAAGAAGGGGCGTCGGATAGGGCTCTTCATTGATCACGGGATTGCCGTTTTCTACGCCTGTCTGCTCGCCGAGCATGGTGCCGTCAAGGTCGATGACCGCCGAGATGTCCTCTCGTCTTCCCACGCTGACCGCGGTCGCGCCGCCAAGGGAGTGGCCCATGAGACCAATCTTGGTGGTGTCGGTGGCGTTGAGAATATTGGTTATCTCGTCTTTTGATGTTTTGCCCAAAAACCAGGCGTCGTTAATCTCGCTTGCTTTGAGTGTGTCGATCACGAAGTTCATGTCAGCTTCCCGAAGCTCCATCCACTTTGATGTGATCTCAAACAAATCTTCTTCGCTCATGGCGTCATCGTTATTGCCAACAGTGAGCGCCGTGCTTATGAAACTCGGATTTACGGTGACAGTTTTTCCGCTTGAATCTTTGGTGAAGAATGCATGATACGGATGGTCGAGGCTCACTACTACGTAGCCGTGGCTTGCAAGCTCCATGTATGTTGAAGTGTTGCTCTCATAATATCCGAATGCGCCGTGGCTGAAGATCACGAGGGGAAGTGTGTGGGGCGTTATTTGCTCGATTCCCTCGGGATAATAGAAATGTACGGGGACTTCTCTAAACGAACCGTCCTGCTCAAATGTTTCTATACGGGTTTTGTCGATGAGTATCGCTTCTGCCTCTTTTGTGGCAAACTCGCCGGTTGTGGGTCTGCCCTTGTAATCCGCGAAAACGAATGCGGGGATAAGGGCTGATGCCAGGATCATGACGCTCAGGACGGAGCTTAGGATGATGGGGAGTTTTTTCTTTGTACCGCTGTTTTTGCGGTTAAGGAAGGCGATCAGCAGCCCGATCGTGAGCCTTATCATGAGCATCAGGAAAAGTCCCTTGAATCTGAAGCTGAAGTCGATGCCCGGCAGCAGGAGCATGATGAGATAGAGCGCTGCTTCGATGGCGTTTACGATAAAGCGCATGCCGGTCCATTCTCTTTTTTGAACGGTGCGGCTGAGGCCCATCGCGCCGAAGACAACCTCTGTGATGATGAATATGATAAGTAGTAAAAGTGCCATTTTTTATCCGCCTTTCTTGGTTGGCGCCGGGTGCCCCGGCTCTGTAAGGCGAATATATCGTTTAATTTGGGCGGTTTCAATGGGTTCGGGGGTGAGATGCATTTTTCGGCGGTGAGATGCAAGTTTTTCCCTTAAAAGCCCCTACGCAAATGATTGGCGCATTACCGCCTGTTATTTCGCAATTTTAGTCATTTATTATACATACTTTTTTGTTGTAAAATCCAGATAACACGGAGGTAATAACATGGACGAATATCAGGTTAAAGAAATAAAAGAAGCTATAAATGCGGCTGACGAAGCCCTTTTCCATTTAAGAAATCCAAGCAGAGAACTGGATAAAGCCCGAGGTTGGGGCATCTGGGACATAATCGGCG
>CAMPBP010000041.1 GCA_946639085.1 uncultured Lachnospiraceae bacterium | reverse complement strand
GGAAATCAATATATCGAAGGCGGCGCAGCAAGCGAAGAATCCGTCGTTTCCGTGACTGCTTTCGGAAAGCTTTATGACAGGAACGGAAAACTCTACGTTACATATGAAGAAGTGACCGACGAAGAACCGGTTCCGGACAAAGTGATGCTTAAAATATCCGATTCGTCTTTTGAGATGACAAGAAAAGGATTGCTCACTTCAAATTTCATTTATGAGAAAGAAACCGCGCATAAGTCCGATTACGTAACGCCCTTCGGAATATTTAAGATGTGTGTTTACACAAAAGATCTTTCGGTATATGTGGATAAAGAAAAAATAAATCTCCATGCCGTATATGACATGGAGATCAATGACGAATTTGCCGGTGAAAACGAAACCACTATAGAGATCACCGTTATTTAACGCTCTTGGCGCCTGCCTTTTCCTGCATCTTCTCAACCCAGGCTTTGAAACCTTTCTTGGGTGCGGCTGCGGTTGAGGTCTTTCCGTGAAGTCCTTTGACTTCGGTAATGTAAATACCGCTTATTACGGCTTTTACTTCCTTCTTTACGGGAACGGAATCAAATATCTTATCATCACAGACAAGACTCATTATCTGAGGACCGACCTTGGCTTTAACGATGGGAAGCTTGGCTCTTCTCATAAGCTTGGGAGCCTGATCGATGACCGCCTGAGGAAGTCCCGCCTCGTTAAGTCTCATTTTCTTCTTATCGATTATAAGCATTGAAACCGACTGCTTGTAAGCTTCCATCTGAGCTTCCTGCTCAGCCTGACGCTTCTGCGCCTTCTTTCCGAGGAAATATAAAACCACTACCAAAGCTATCGAAACAGCCAGTACTATTATTGTTACTATCCACGCTGTAGGCATGTGAATAACCTCCTTAACCAATCTCGCATGAATATGGGATTTTCCCCAATCATACGCACGAAAAAGTATAGCATTTATTCATTTTGCGGGCAAGAACCTTTTTTGTTCTTAATAGATCTTTTATATCTTCTGTTGTGGACATTGTCTGTACATGGAATTATAATGATAAGGCTTGAATAAAATAAAAAGGAAAGACATATGAAAAAGAGAGTATTTGCCGCTGTTTTGGCGGTTTTAATGGGTTTAGCCCTTGCAGGCTGCAAAGAAAAAGACACTGATGTCGCATCGGTTTCCACCGAGGTTTCGACTGAAAATCAGACGGGTGAGGAAGGTATCATCGAGCTCGGACAATACACCGGACTTGAGGTAACCTCACAAAAGCAGGAGGTTCCCGAAGACATACTTAACCAGTAC
This sequence comes from uncultured Lachnospiraceae bacterium, assembly GCA_946639085.1. Taxonomy (GTDB): domain Bacteria; phylum Bacillota; class Clostridia; order Lachnospirales; family Lachnospiraceae; genus UBA1258. Next base: position 7,415 of record CAMPBP010000041.1, on the reverse strand, counting down.
GTCACTCAGTTTTACGCAGGTGAAGCAAAAGAACTTTCATGGAACAAGACAGCAGAGAACGGTGACATCGTCATCCTCGATTTTGAAGGAAGGATCGACGGTGAGGCATTTGAAGGCGGTACATCCACGGATTACATTCTCGAGCTTGGTTCCCATTCCTTCATAGACGGTTTTGAAGACGGGATGATCGGAATGGAAGAAGGAGAGGAACGTGTTCTTTCTCTCAAATTTCCCGAGAACTATCACAATGCCGATTATGCAGGAAAAGACTGCGAGTTTACGGTTGTTGCAAAACACATTATCCCGCCCTTAAGCGACGAGACGGTATCTGCACTTCAGGCCAACAACTATTCCACCAAAGAGGAATATATCAAAGCCACAAAGGATGTATTGGATGCATACTTCAATCAGGATTACGGCACGGACGTGATCGCTGAGATACTTGAAAAAGTTGTGGACGGTACCGTTTGGGGAACTGTTCCCGCAGATCTGGTGGAAAAACAGAAACAGTATTTAAGCGATTATTACACTCCTTACGCACAGCAGAACGGAGTTGATCTTGAAACCTTTTTCATCAACAACGGAACCTCGATGGAGGAACTTACCGAGAGACTTGCAAAGCAGGAGCTGGTGGTTGAGGCAATTGCGGAAAAAGAAGGAATTACCGTTTCCGATGAAGAACTTGACGCATATGTTCAGAATATGATCGATATGTACAACGGCGGCACCATGACACTGGAAGATGCGTATAAAGAAACCGGCAAAGAAGAATTCAGAAAGAATCTGATCACACAGAAAGTGTATGATTTCTTTGTAGATAACAACGGAAAGAGCGAATAGAGGATAAGACTATGAATTTTCTCGAAGAACGAATCCAGAAAGACGGAGTGGTAAAAGAGGGTAATGTCTTAAAGGTAGACAGTTTTTTGAATCATCAGATGGACGTAAAACTTTTTGACGAAATGGGAAAAGAGTTCGCCCGTCGTTTTGAAGGCTGCCCCATAAACAAGATCCTTACGATCGAAGCTTCGGGTATCGGTATAGCAAGTGTCGTTGCCCTTCACTTTGACAATGCTCCGGTTGTTTTCGCAAAAAAGGCAAAAAGCATAAATCTCGACGGTGAGATGTATACGGCTGAGGTTGAATCTTTTACTCATAAGAACACAAATCATGTCATCGTATCCAAAAAGTTTTTGTCAAAGGACGATCATATTCTTATCATTGATGATTTTCTGGCCAACGGATGCGCTCTTCAGGGACTTATCGGTATCGCAAATCAGGCGGGCGCCACGGTTGAAGGCATCGGAATTGCCATAGAAAAGGGCTTTCAGCAGGGCGGAAGGATGATAAGAAATTTAGGTTACAAGCTTGAATCCCTCGCCATAATCGATGCAATGGACGCTTCGACCGGAAAGATAACTTTCCGCGAACAGCAGGCCGCTCATCATTAAGGACAAAAAAGAGCAAAAATTGATAACGAAAATTATCAAAAAGTACATTGTATTTCACAGGTGCATTTGATAAATTTTTAATGTAGTCGGGAAACCGACATTTTATAAACACACACAGAGGAGAAAATTATGAAAAAGGTTATTGCATTACTCTTATCTCTCGTAATGGTTGCTTCACTCGCTGCATGTGGCGGAAGCGACACAGGCGCTAAGAAGAGCGGCTTGAAGGCAGGTTTTATTTTCCTTCACGACGAGAACTCAACCTATGACCTCAACTTCATTAACGCAGCTAAGGAAGCTTGTCAGGCAGTAGGCGCTGAGATCGTATTAAAGACAAATGTTCCCGAAGGTCAGGAATGCTATGATGCAGCAGTTGATCTTGCAGATGCAGGATGCGACATCATCTTCGCAGACTCTTTCGGACATGAAGACTTCATGATCGAAGCAGCTAAGGAATATCCCGATATTCAGTTCTGCCACGCTACAGGTACCAAGGCTCATACAGAAGGCCTTAAGAACTATCACAACGCATTCGCAGCTATCTACGAAGGCCGTTACCTTGCAGGTATCGCTGCAGGTATGAAGCTTAACGAGATGATCGCTGACGGCAAGATCACCGAAGATCAGTGCAAGATCGGTTACATCGGAGCATTCACATATGCAGAAGTTATTTCCGGTTACTCATCATTCTTCCTTGGCGCTCGTTCCGTTTGCCCTTCAGCTACAATGGAAGTTACCTTCACCGGTTCATGGTATGATGAGACCGCTGAAAAAGAAGGCGCTAACAAGCTTATCGCTGACGGATGTGTACTTATTTCACAGCATGCTGACTCCATGGGTGCTCCTACCGCATGTGAGACCGCAGGCGTTCCCAACGTTTCTTACAACGGTTCAACCATCAGCGTTGCTCCCAACACCTTCATCGTTTCTTCAAGAATTAACTGGGCTCCTTACTTCGAGTTCTGCATGAACGCAGTTAAGGACGGCAACGAAATCCCTACAGATTACACCGGAACAATCGCTACCAACTCTGTTCTTTTGACAGATCTTGGTAACGCTGCAGCAGAAGGCACCAAGGAAGCTATCGAAGATGCTAAGGCTAAGATGGTAGCAGGTACTCTTCACGTATTCGATACCTCAACATTTACCGTAGGCGGCGAGAAGCTTACCTCTTACATGGCTGACGTTGATACCGATGCAGCATATCAGGGCGATCACGAAGTAATCACCGACGGATACTTCAACGAGTCAGGCGAAGGCTTCCGTTCAGCTCCTTACTTCGATCTTCAGATCGACGGCATTACTCTTCTTGATACGGCATTCTAATTAATCGCAAAAAGATTAATTACTTAATGTATTTCTGAGTAAAAAATGGTAAAATATTTGGGAAATGTCCTTTTTGGACATTTCCCAAATTTTTTTTCGGAGGAAACCTCTTTGGAAGCAAAAGTTGCAGCTGTTCAGATGAGAAACGTTACCAAGACTTTCGGTTCCGTCATTGCAAATGACAAGGTTGACCTTGATATTTACAAAGGCGAGATTCTGGCTCTTCTTGGTGAAAACGGTTCCGGTAAGACCACTCTTATGAATATGCTCTCAGGCATATATTTCCCCGACGACGGACAGATCTTCATAAACGGCAAGGAAGTGGTAATAGCTTCCCCCAAGGATGCTTTTTCTTTGGGAATAGGTATGGTACATCAGCATTTCAAACTTGTTGATGTTTTGTCTGCTGCCGAAAATATCATTCTCGGACTTCCGGGCAAACTCGATCTTAAGGCCGCTACCATGAAGATCATGGAGATATGCCAAAAATACGGATTCGAAGTTGATCCCGAGCAAAAGATCTATAACATGTCGGTATCTCAAAAGCAGACGGTGGAGATCGTTAAAGTGCTTTACAGAGGTGCGGACATTCTCATACTTGACGAGCCTACCGCCGTGCTTACTCCTCAGGAGACTGAGAAGCTTTTCAACGTTCTTCGAAAGATGCGTGAAGACGGCAAGGCTATCGTAATAATCACCCACAAAATGCATGAAGTTGAAAGTCTTTCCGACAGAGTTGCGGTACTTCGCCGCGGCGCTTATGTGGGTGACATGATGACCAAAGATACAAATGCGCAGGAAATGACAGACATGATGGTAGGTCGTTCCGTTTCCCTTAACATAGAGCGTCCCGATCCGGTGGATCCTCACAAACGAATAGCGGTAAGAGGTCTTACGGTTCGAAGCCTCGACGGCATTCTTAAACTTGACGACGTTTCTTTTGACGCTTATTCCGGTGAGATACTCGGTATAGCCGGTATTTCGGGCTGCGGACAGAAGGAACTTCTTGAAGCCATCGCAGGCCTCCAGCAGGCTGAGGCGGGAAGTATCTCCTATGTTTCCGATGACGGCAGGAAAGAAGAACTTCTCGGAAAGGACCCCTTAAAGATACAGGAGATGGGCGTAACCCTTTCTTTTGTACCTGAGGATCGTCTCGGTATGGGTCTTGTGGGAAACATGGACCTTGCGGACAACATGATGTTAAGATCCTTCAGAAAAGGTTCTTCGATGTTCACGGATCGTAAGGCTCCCGAGAAACTTGCTTCCAAGGTGGTTGAAGAACTTGATGTTGTAACTCCGGGTATCTCGACACCGGTAAGAAGACTTTCCGGCGGTAACGTTCAGAAGGTTCTCGTCGGACGTGAGATCGCATCGGCTCCCAAGGTATTGCTTACGGCTTATGCGGTCAGAGGACTTGATATCAACTCTTCTTACACGATCTACGATCTTATAAATCAGCAAAAGAAAAAAGGTGTCGCCGTTATATTTGTCGGCGAAGACCTTGATGTTTTATTGGAAATATCGGATAAGATATTGGTTCTTTGCGGCGGAAGAGTAAGCGGTATTGTGGACGGCAGGACCGCAGACAAGAATCAGATCGGACTTATGATGACTACGGTGGGAGGTGAAGAAAATGGCAAATAGAGTTTCGGAACCTTTGTTTCACATCGTAAAACGCGACAACGTAAGTCGCAAAAAGGCATGGTGCATTCGTCTTATAGCCATTGTTCTTGCAATTTTGGTAAGCGCCATACTTACAACGATACTTACGGATGACAATCCGTTCCAGGTTTGTATAACAATGGCATCGGGTGCCTTCGGAACCATGAGAAAAACCATGGTAACGCTCCAGAACCTGGCAATACTTCTTATAATCTCACTTGCACTTACACCCGCATTCAAGATGCGATTCTGGAACATCGGCGGTGAAGGTCAGGTGCTTATAGGCGGCCTTGCCGCAGCGGCATGCATGGAGCTTATGGGTGACAGACTTCCCGCGGGACTTTCTTTCCCCAACTGGTTCGTTATGGTGTGCATGGTAGTGAGCAGTATACTTGCAGGTGCGCTTTGGGGCTTCATTCCCGCGGCGCTCAAAGCAAAGTGGAACACAAATGAGACCCTTTCGACTCTTATGATGAACTACATTGCCATTCAGCTTGTGGCATATTTCATTATAAAGTGGGAAGTTCCGAAAGGATCGGGAAAGATCGGTATCATCAACCAGAGCACCAACATCGGATGGCTTCCTCAGCTTTTCGGAAGCAGATACATGCTTTCCATCGTGCTTGCGATCATAGTAACCATCGGAATGTACATTTATCTTACGTACAGTAAACACGGTTACGAGATAGCCGTTGTCGGTGAAAGTGAAAGAACCGCAAGATATGTGGGCATGAAAGTTAAGAAAGTCATCATCAGAACTATGTTGCTTTCCGGCGGCCTTTGCGGATTGGCAGGTCTTCTCCTTGTGGGAAGCATTAACCACACCATTACAACCACGATCTCAAACGGACAGGGCTTCACCGCCGTTATGGTTTCCTGGCTTGCAAAGTTCAATCCTTTCACGATGATATTCACAACGCTACTTATCGTGTTCCTCGGCCGAGGCGCCAGTGAGATATCCACAAAGTTTGAGCTCAATCAGTCCTTCTCTGATATAGTAACGGGTATCATCCTTTTCTTTATCATAGGATGTGAGTTCTTCATAAACTATAAAATTAACTTTAGAAAAAGGAAGGAGGATGATGTAAATGTTTGATCTTGTAGCGTTTATTCCAAGAGCCGTCGGCCAGGGCATCCCCCTTATGTGCGGCAGTACCGGTGAGACAATCACCCAGAAGTCCGGTAACCTTAACCTCGGTATCCCCGGCGTTATGTATGTGGGAGCCATAAGCGGTGTTATCGGTGCTTTCTACTACGAAAAGAGCATTCCCGAACCGGGAACTTTAAATCCGTTTCTTGCAATAACGATCCCGCTTTTAAGCTGCCTTTTGGGTTCACTTTTGATGGGACTTCTGTATTGCTTTTTGACGGTTTCCCTAAGAGCCAACCAGAACGTTACCGGTCTTGCAATGACCACCTTCGGCGTAGGCTTCGGTAACTTCTTCGGAGGATCGTTAATAAAGATCTCCGGAGCGGACATTCCTTCCATAGCACTTTCAAGGACGAGTTTATGCTTCAGCAAATCTCTTCCTTTTGCGAACAATCTCGGGTGGTTTGGAAAGATATTCCTGTCATACGGATTTTTGGCTTACGTTGCCATCATCTTATCTTTTGTGGCATCTTTCATAATAAAACGCACCCGTCCGGGTCTTCACCTTCGTGCCGTAGGTGAGAGCCCCACAACGGCGGATGCTGCGGGCATAAACGTAATAGCATACAAATATATCGCAACCTGCGTCGGATGTATGATAGCGGGTCTCGGCGGTCTTTATTACGTAATGGACTATGCTTGCGGCGTTTGGAGTAACGACGCGTTCGGCGACAGAGGATGGCTTGCCATCGCACTGGTAATCTTCACGATCTGGCGTCCCAACGTAGGCGTGTTCGCATCGATCTTCTTCGGAGGTCTTTACATCCTTTATCTTTACCTTCCCACAGGTATGGATCACATGGAGTACAAAGAACTTTACAAGATGATCCCTTACGTTGTAACCCTTATAGTGCTGGTTATAACAAGTATGCGTAACAAGCGCGAAAATCAGCCGCCCGAATCATTGGGACTTCCTTATTTCCGTGAGGAACGCTGATGAAACTTTATATCATGCGCCACGGCACCACCGATTGGAACGAAGCACGGCGTATCCAGGGTAACAGCAACACCTCACTTAACGAAGCGGGAAGAAAGATAGCAAGAGAATCGTCGGAAGGAATGAAAGACATCCCCTTCGATCATATCTATTCAAGCCCTCTTGACAGAGCTTACGAAACCGCTGTGATCGTAAGACGTGACAGAGAAATTCCGATCATTAAAGATGACAGATTAAAAGAAGTATGCTTCGGCATAGATGAAGGGACCTGTCCGGGAGAAAGAACACCCGGCTGTGTATTGTTCTTTAAAGATCCCCCTCACTATGTACCCGCAAAGGGTGCGGAATCGTTTGGCGAACTCATCGGTCGCACAAAGTCCTTCTTGGACGAGATCATAAGGCCGTTATCGATAAAGGAGCCTGATGCTACAGTCTTCATATCCGGTCATGGAGCCTTAAACAAAGCACTTGCTTTAAATCTTCTGGGGAGAGACCTTAAAGATTACTGGGCAGGTGCATGGCAGTTCAACTGCAGCGTTGCCATATATGAGGTAACGGGTGACAATGCCGTTTTACTTGAAGACGGCGTAAGTTATGCAAATACTGACGAAGTAACAACGGTCAGACCATAAATATATTTAACTTGAGGAGGATAAGAAAATGGGTGAATTACGTCCCGAAACACTTGAAAGGATCACTAACGAAACACTGGCAAAGGCTTTTATCGACGAGCAGGTTGCCGAAGTCAGAAAACAGGTAGGAGATAAGAAAGTATTGCTTGCTCTTTCGGGTGGTGTCGACTCATCCGTAGTCGCTGCTCTTCTTATCAAAGCGATAGGCAAACAGCTCGTATGTGTTCATGTAAATCACGGCCTTCTTCGTAAGGGAG
>CAMPBP010000040.1 GCA_946639085.1 uncultured Lachnospiraceae bacterium | reverse complement strand
TCATGGCGAAATCGCCGCTTTCCATGTGAGCAAACGCTTCTTTCTTTCCTGCGCTCTCCGAAATTATCTTATAGAGCATATCGATAAGGGTTTCGATCGCAGCCTTTCCGTAGCAGGCGATGAGGGATCTGTACTTTTCAAGCCTTATATTAACTATGGCGTATTGAGATACTCCTCTCTTAATGCGCTTATATAACTTTTTAGCTTTCTTATAGAAATGAGGCGCGTTGAATCCGCCCGTTTCCATATCGAAGAAAAGTATCTTATAAATGTTTCTTTTTGCCGCAACAATTTTAAATACGGAAACGGAATGAAATACCAGCAAAACAGCAAACAGAATTGTCAAAACTATCAAAGCCAGCATCAAGTAGGTAAGGTCGCTCTCAAACACTTCGTATCTGTACATTACCGCAACTTTTCCCGATGATGCTCCGCTGTCAACCACGTACCAAAGATCCGTGGAAATGATCACATCCTTTTTGGTCGAAAGAGCGACTATATTATCCCCTGTCAGATTTTCTGTACCGATATGGTTTCCGTATTGTTCTAACGCATCGATCACATCTACCGTTATGACACCGTTCCCAAAATTCAAAGCGCCCTTTTCCTTCGGAATGTAAATCTTTGCGTTCATGTCGTCTATGGTGAGTGTTTCAAAAAGATCGAGATCGGCAAAATCAATACGATTGTGTCCAAAGGATTCCACAACATTCTTATCGTCATCCAATTTACAGAAACCGTCTATTTCCGGAATTATACTGGTAACATAACCGTATCGGTAAAACAACGAGTACGAATTTATATCGGTAGTGGCTTCCATCGCTTCAACCGCTTTTATAACATTATTGTTTGCATCTGCCAAACGTGTTCCGAGAATGTTGTTGAGATATATTACCAAAACTCCGTACATAACGAAAATCAGAACGGTAACTTTGAATACTATTCCCACCAAAGAAGGCCATATATGTGCCTTTTTAACTCTTTGAAGTTGTCTTTTTCTTCTGTCAGTCATAGTTTTTTAAACTCCTTCGCAACCGAAAAATTTCTTTGCTATGTCGGCTGACTGTTTTGCATCTTTTGAATAGAAATCCGCACCTATCTGCATTGCGAATTCCTCGGTCAGAACCGCTCCTCCGACCATTACCTTGCAGTCGAGTCCCGCAGCATGCAATTGCTTAATCGTCTCTTCCATAGAAGCCACCGTAGTGGTCATGAGTGCCGAAAGACCTACAAGCTTGATGTTTCTTTCACGCGTTACCTCCACGACCTTTTCGGGAGGCACGTCTTTTCCCAGATCGATCACGGTAAAGCCGTAGTTTTCAAGAATGGTCTTAACTATATTTTTTCCGATATCATGTACATCGCCTTTGACGGTGGCAAGCACTATCTCGCCCTTGGAGATGGTCTCTCCGGTCTTGTTTTGAGCCATATACTCTTTAATGACCGAAAATCCCGCTTCCGCAGCGCTGGCACTTGCCAAAAGCTGAGGAAGAAAACTCTTTCCCTTTTCAAAATCCTCTCCCACTCTGTCAAGTGCGGGTATGAGATCGTCGTTTACTATATCAAGCGGTGCTTTTGTCTTTAACAGTTCTTCCGCATCTTTTGCGACCGAATCTTTAAGTCCTTTAAGTATATGATCAAATATCGTTCCGCCTGCTTCGTCACTTCCCGCAGCTTCGCCGGGCTTTACAAGCCTTACCGACTTGTTTGTGATGCCCTGAGCCTTTTCAAGCGCCGCGATCTGTGCATATTTGTCTACATATTCCATGGCGCCCTTATCAACGTTATCGAGCACAAGAAAAGCATCCACCGCGCCCATCATGGCCGCATTGTTGGGATTGATGATAGCCAGATCCAGGCCTGCGTCCATGGCAAGGGTAAGGAATGTAGTATTGATATATTCACGCTTCGGAAGACCGAATGAAATATTGGATACGCCGAGCACCGTATGAACGCCGTATTTCTCTTTAACGAGCCTGATGGCATTTAAAGTATCTCTTACTTCTTTTTGTTGCACGCTGGCTGCAAGAGTAAGGCAGTCGATATAAATGTCCTTGGGACCGATACCGTATTCTGCGCATTTTTCCACTATGTGTCCCGCTATTGCCACACGCTTTTCGTATTCGTTCGGAATACCGCCCTCGTTCATTGCAAGACCGATGACTGCCGCACCGTACTTCTTTGCGATCGGAAGAATGGTATCAAGCACCTTATCTTCGCCGTTAACGCTGTTTACAAGTGCTTTTCCGTTATAGACTCTTAATGCCGCCTCAATAACTTTGGGATCAGATGAATCTATCTGAAGAGGTGTTCCGATCAAAGCCTGAAGTTCCTTTACGACCTCCACCATGAGTCCCTTTTCATCGATCTTGGGAAGTCCCACGTTAACGTCAAGAATCTTTGCACCCGCTTCAACCTGCTCGATGGCCTGGTTTTTCACGTAATCTATATCATGGTTGATGAGTGCCTGCTGGAACACTTTCTTTCCGGTAGGATTAACTCTTTCGCCAACCACATGCACTTTTGTTATGTCAACATACTCACGGGAGCTGCACAAGTAAGAATGGTTATTCTTTTCAGGTTTAGCAGGCTTACATCCTTTTGTTATGTCAACCAATCCTTTGATGTATTCGGGAGTTGTTCCGCAACAGCCTCCGAGCATGGAAACGCCGATATTTACAAACTCTTTCATGTCTTTTGCAAAATCTTCGGCACTAAGATTGTATTCCCCTGTCCTCGGATCGGGAAGGCCTGCGTTAGGTTTAACTATCAAAGGAAGTGATGACACTTCGCGTATTCTCTTTACAAACGGCAGCAGCTCCTTGGGGCCCAGCGAACAGTTTACGCCGATCGCCTCTACACCCAGGCTTTCAAGCGTAATGGCCATGGACTCAACGAGCGTACCGGTGAAGGTTCTACCGTTGGGCTCAAATGTCATGGTTACCCATACGGGAAGCTTGGTATTTTCTTTTGCCGCCAATACTCCTGCCTTAACTTCCAGAAGATCCGTCTGTGTTTCAAGCACCAGAATATCGGCTCCGGCTTCCTCACCCGCAACCATCATTTCTTTATACATTTCGTAAGCATCGTCGAACTTAAGATTGCCAAAGGGTTCCAAAATATCGCCGATGGTACCCATGGAAAGGGCTACTGTAACATCTTTTCCCGATTCCTTTACGGCTTCTTTGGCATTCTTTACAGATGCTTTTACAAGCTCGCTTACCGAATATTCGCTGTGTTTACATTTATATGGATTGGCACCGAAAGAACAGGTGTAAATCACGTCCGCACCGGCTTCGATATACGACCTGTGAACATCCTTCACTATCTCGGGATGGGTAATGTTCAACTCTTCGGGAAGCTTTCCCATAGGGGCGTTTCTCTTTACGAGTTCGGTGCCCATACCGCCGTCAAGAATGTGTATTCTGTCAAAGTAGTCCATAATATATCCTCCGGACAAAATGCTAACTTATTTATTATACCGCAAATGTATTAATCGATTATGGCACATACCGCCGTAACGGTTTTTGAAGGATTGCAAAGATAGCTTGAATTGAGCCTTATCCCCGCATATTTCTCGGCGTTAAGTATCCTTAAAAAATCTTCCTGCAAAGATAAAGGCAGGTCTCCGTATCCGGGACTGAATCTCACTCCTGTATGAAGATTTCCCTCAAGGGACTCGTCTATAAGCCTTTGAAGCTCGTCGGCGGCTTTTTCTATCAATGCGATACCGCAGGCGTTCAATATGACTCCCGAAGCGGGGTCTTTCACCATCTGCGCCTCGACCTCCACATCAAATGCTCGACCGAGAGTCACGCACATAAAGGCGACCGTTTCTGCACCCGCAAGATGTTTCTTTATACTGCTTCCCGGCATTGTCATGAGTGCGTTTTGTACCACGACACCGCTCTCTTCATAAGAAACAGAAAACAGCCTGTATGAATAACCGATCTTACTTACCTCATTGGCTTTATTCATGCAGGCCTCTATTCTCTTTTCCACTCCGTCCGTGATCTCGGAGCCTCTGTAACCGAGATACCTGAGTATCTCGTTTTTGTCGTCGGCTGTTAAACGAGTATCCAAATGTACCTCTAAATGTGAAGTATCGCCGTTGCGATACCAAAATATGCTATAAGCGAAACCGCATCCACGATCGTTGTGATGAACGGGCTGGCGACTACAGTCGGGTCAAATCCGATCCTCTTTGCAAAGATCGGCAGCGTGCTTCCGATAAACTTGGCTATCATAACGGCTGCCACAAGTGTTATGCATACAACAAGAGCAACGGATACAGTCACTCTGTCTATCAAAAGAAGCTTTACGAAATTGGCAGCTGCAAGCGTTGCGCCGCAAACGACAGCAACACGCATCTCCTTCCAGACAACTTTGAAGATATCTTTGAAACCGAACTCTTCAAGCGAAAGACCACGAATGATCGTTGCGCTCGCCTGACCTCCGGCGTTACCGCCCGTATCCATGAGCATCGGGATAAATGCCGTCAATACAGCGCATGCCTTAAGAGCATCTTCATATTTCTGTATTATCTTGCCTGTGAATGTTGCGGAAACCATGAGCAAAAGAAGCCACGGTATACGTTTCTTCCATGTCTCCAAAACCCCCGTCTTCATGTAGGGCTTATCGGAAGGAACGATAGCGTTCATCTTTTCAATATCCTCGGTAACCTCTTCTTCCATGATATCCATGATATCGTCGACGGTTATGATCCCGACCAGGCGGTTCTCATTGTCTACGACCGGCATTGATGTGAAGTCGTATTTTTTAAACTGTCTGGCTACGGCTTCCTGGTCCATAAGAGTATTTACCGAGATGACATTCTCGTGCATTATATCGCCGATTATCGCATCGGGATCGCTTAAAAGCAGATATCTTAATGCGGCTGTACCCAAAAGGTGACGTCCCGCATCCAATACGTAACAAACGTTGATAGTTTCGGAATCTACTCCGACTTTTCTTATCCTCTCAAGCGCCTGTGATACGGTCAGATTCTCTTTCAGGTCAACATACTCGACCGTCATGATCGAACCTGCGGAATCTTCGGGATATCTTAAAAGGTGATTGATGTCGCGCCTTGCCTCGGGGCTTACGTTTGCGAGAAGCCTTTTTACAATGTTTGCGGGCATCTCCTCAAAAAGGTCCGTAGCATCATCGGCCATCATACCGTTTATGATGCCTGCGGCTTCGGAATCGGACAATGAAGTTATGATCTTCTGCTGATTATCCACATCGAGATACGCAAATACGTCTGCAGCGGTGTCCTTGGAAAGAATCCTGAACACCTTTATCATGTCCTGAGGTGACAACTCTTCCAATATGGCAGCGATATCCGCATCATTATACTCCGTCAGCTTCTGACGTAGTCCGGTGTACTGCTTGGTCTCTAATAATTCTTTGATCTCTTCCATAGCAATTTCTCCGTTTCGGTTAGATTTTTATAATGAATAAGATTTTGGTTCTCCGCGGCGGGGAGAGGGTTGTCAGATGAACTCTTAGTTCGCTTCTTCATTTAAAAATCACCTCCTTCGAAATTGTTATGTAAACTGCACGTTCCTAAGACATGAAATATTCTTCTCCTGTCTTTTCTATCGTGGAACGTGAAGCCGTAAGTGATATTACACTTTCTTTAATGCGGTCAAAAGAATCAAAACCGCATCTTAAATCTATTTCAACATTGTTGGAATATCTTATGTCAACTACCTCGATCTCTTCTTTTTCGAAGAAACGTTTCAGCTTCTCCGAATCGGAATAATCGCTTGATACGGTTGCCGTGATACCGTAACTCATCACGGCGGTTTTGGATGCCTCAAGCCCAAGCTTTGCGGCATCGCCGTACATTCTTGCCAAAGGTCCCGCACCGAGCAGTGTCCCGCCAAAATATCTGGTCACCACTATACATGCGTTTCTTATCTTTGTCTCCTTAAGTACGTTATATATCGGAAGACCACCGGTCTGTGCAGGTTCTCCGTCGTCACTGTATTTGACGGTGTCACCGGCGGCGCCAATCACGTAAGCGTAGCAATTGTGTCTTGCATCGTAATATTGCTTTTTCATCTCCGACACAAAACTTTTGGCCTCTTCCTCGGTATTTACGGGCTTCGTATGTGCTATGAAACGAGACTTCTTAAGCTCAGTTTCCGCGCTTCCGCCTTCTTTTAATATCGTATAGGGTTCGTTCATTAATTGCCCTCGGCCGGTTGTTCTGCAGGCTGCTCGGCGGGTTGTCCTCCCTGCTGTTCCTGCTCGGCCTGCTGTGCGGCCTGCCATGCCGCTTCGTTTCTTGCTTCCAGTTCACGTTGCTGCTGCTGGTATATTTCTTCCCAGTTTGGCTGCGAGAAGAAAGCTTCGTTGTGCTGGCAATATCCTCCGTTGGACGTCGCAACATGTGTTGTGGCGGCAGCCAAAGGATCAAGTGTTGAACTCAACGTCGTGGAACCCTGAAGCAATGACTCATCCTCGGGAGGGATCATTTCCGCGGTACCTTCGTATGCGAACGGGCAGCTTTCGGTAGCCGGAAGATTATCGTAAGCACATATTCTTCCCTTGAAGTGCACGTTACAATGCTCTTCGGGAACATTGTCTTTATCGAAATATTCGGTATAAACATCCGTACAAAGCTCGTTGGGAAGAAGTCCCGACTTCTTGCACACCGTACATGTTACGATTCCCGGAGGAACATCAAATCCGATGTCCGGAAGTTCCTCGTGAACACGCTGCATAACGGCTTTCCACATAAGCTGTCCCACTCTTGACTCGGGATCGCTTAAGTATGTGGGGTCGTCGTATCCTACCCAGCAAGCACCCGTATAGTAAGGGGTGTATGCACAGAACCATATATCTTTTGAATCGGAGGTGGTACCTGTCTTACCTGCTATGGACATACCCGCAAATTTCGCGTTGGTACCGGTACCTCTGCTTACACAATCCTTCATGGCGCTGGTAAGAAGGAACGAAGTCGTTTCTTTAAATACCCTGTGCTGTTCGGGATGAGTGTTGTCGTATATTATATTTCCGTCAGCATCCTCGATGGTCGTATACATGGTCGGTTTGGTATACATACCGCCGTTTGCTATTGTAGCATAAGCGGCACATATCTCCAGATTTATAACACCTTCCGTTATACCGCCGAGAGCCAGAGGCTGGCCGATATCGGTATGGATACCGTCCGACATTCTCTTCTCTCTGTATATCGTTGTAAATCCCAGATTTTCAAGATATTCAAAACCCAGTTCAGGAGTGATCATCGTTATCGTCTTTACGGCAACAACGTTAAGTGACCAGTAAACACCGTATCTGATGTTGCAAAGGCCGTAATATGTGTCTTTACCGTACCAGTTGGATACAGGGGTTCCGTTGTAATAGTTAAACTCCGCATCATTGATTGTAGTCGCCAGGGTGAAGCCTGCGGCGTCGATCGCAGGGCCGAAAGCGGCAAGCACCTTAAAACATGAACCGGGCTGTCGTTTTGCCTGTGTTGCACGGTTGAATGAACGGCTTCTGTTCTTTTCTCCTCGTCCGCCTATCATTGCCTTAACCTGTCCGGTATGCTGATCTATGACCGTAAAGGAAATCTGGGGCTGTACCGTAAGCCAAAGATCTTCGTCCTCCTCGGCATATACTTCGTCTCCGGGCTCCATTACCGCCTGCTTATATGTCTCTATATCCGCATAAGCATCTTCTTTGTTCTTGTAAAGAAGATTGTAATTCTTGTTTACATTCTCTCTAAAGTATGCGCGGAGCATCTCTTTTGAATGATTCTCAAGACTTCCGTCCGCCTTCTGTATCGTAAGTTTGTAATCCAACGACCATTTCTGTGTCGGATAGTTTTCTTCGTTACCGAACTCTTCGTCACAGATCTTTTGTATCTTCGGATCGAGAGTTGAATGGATCTTGATACCGCCGCTGTACATCATATTGTATACTTCGTTTTCGGGATAACCTGCAGCGATAAGATCGTCTTCGACCTGTTCCGTCAAAGCATCCACGAAATACGAGGTTATGGCTGATTCACCCTGAACTTCGTTCACGGTCTTTATACGAGAGTAAACGTCATCGGCCTCGGCTTCTTTATATTCAGCTTCGGTAATATATCCCTGATCAAGCAATTTTTCAAGGATGGTGTCTCTTTTATCCGAATTGTTCTCGGGGAAGATGATCGGATTGTATTTGTAGGGATTCTGAGTGATTCCGGCAATAACCGCCGCCTCGGAAGTGTTAAGCTCCCATACGTTCTTTCCGAAATATCTTAAACTTGCAGCCTGAACACCAAGGGTATTCTGTCCTAAGTTAATGGCATTAAGATAGTTTGTGAGAATGGAATCCTTATCCATTCGTTTCTCAAGTTCTATTGCAAGATACTGCTCCTGTATCTTACGTTTTATCTTCTCAACGTTGTTTTCTTCCTCCGTCCAGTCAACAAATACAACGTTCTTTAAAAGCTGCTGTGTTATCGTACTTGCACCCTGACCGAGATGTCTGTCTTTTACGGCTCTGTATGCGGCACGGACGATACCCTGAATATCTATACCGTTATGTACGTAAAAACGCTCGTCTTCCGAAACAACAAAAGCGTTCTTTACTTCATCCGGAATCTGATCGGAACCTACCGGGATACGGTTTGCGTTCTTTGATACAAGTTTTGCTATCTGATTGCCGTCGGCATCGTAAACAAAAGAAGATCTGCCAAGTGGTGTAACGTTTATTTTTGAACTGTCGGGTGCGGTCGCTATGATACTCTTAAATACACCGATACCGAGTGCCGCAACGATTATGCCTCCGCCTATAAGGCAT
>CAMPBP010000039.1 GCA_946639085.1 uncultured Lachnospiraceae bacterium | reverse complement strand
CAGGTAAGAGAAAATCTTGAAAATATCAGAAATTCGAGTAAAGTATTACTTGCGGTCGTAAACGATATTCTTGATTATTCCAAGATGGAAAGCGGAATGATGGAGATCGTTCCCGTAACTTATTCTTTGTCACGTCTTATTAAAGAAACAGTCAATATGATGCTTATCCGACTTTCGGATAAGAATGTTGAGTTAAAATATACGATACTCAAAGAACTTCCGGATGTTTTGGTGGGTGATGAGATCCGTTTCAGACAGATCCTTTTCAATATTTTGTCAAACGCGATAAAGTTTACCGATAACGGATACATTCTTTTGGATGTTTCGGGCGAGACGGTAAAAGAAGATACGGTCAAGCTTATTGTTTCGGTTACCGATTCGGGTATAGGTATAAGAAAAGAAGATCTGCAGAAACTGTTTACGAGCTTTCAGCAGCTTGATTCGCACAAATCTCATGTAAGAGAAGGTACCGGTCTCGGCCTTGCCATATGCAGGGAACTTGTTTCTTTAATGGGCGGGGAAATAACCGTAGAGAGTACATACGGTGTAGGATCGAAGTTTACGTTTACGATAATTCAAAGGATCTCAACCCAGAAAGATTCCGCCGTTTTCTCGAAACCGGGAACATCTTCCGGAGAAGAAAAGCTTAAAGTTAACAATGCAAAAGTATTGATTGTTGATGATAATGCGGTTAATCTGAAAGTTGCGCAGGGATTGTTAAAGACTTTCAACCTTACCGTCGATACGTGCAAGAGCGGTCGAGAATGTCTTGAACTTATGAAGCAGAACAGGGATTATGATCTTGTGTTCCTGGATCATATGATGCCCGAACTTGACGGTATAGAAACATTAAATCTTATAAGAGCGGATTCCGATGAGTATATGAAGAAAGTACCCGTCGTTGCTCTTACCGCCAACGTTATGAACGGTGTCAGAGATATGTTCATTTCAGAAGGTTTTAACGATTATGTGCCCAAACCCATTGATATGGTATGGGTAAACAGTATTTTAAGAAAATATATTCCGATCGAAAAGCAAAGTTAAAGATCGGATTGTTATTCAGGAGGATTTTTTATGAAAATCAGATCAAGATATGCTCCAAGCCCTACGGGCAAGATGCATGTCGGCAATTTAAGAACGGCTCTTTATGAGTATCTTATCGCCAAGCATGAGGGCGGCGATTTTATTCTGAGAATAGAGGATACCGATCAGGAACGTTTTGTTGAGGGTGCCGTTGACATCATAAACAGAACTTTAAAACAGGTCGGAATTGAATACGATGAAGGACCCGATAAAGATAAAGGATACGGCCCTTATGTTCAGTCTGAGAGAGTTAAGACCGGTATTTATCTTAAATATGCAAAGGAGCTGATCGAAAAAGGAGAAGCTTATTATTGTTTTTGCTCCAAGGAAAGACTCGATTCTCTTAAGACCGAGATCGTAGAAGGAAAAGAGATCTCTATATATGATAAGCATTGCTTATCTCTTTCCAAAGAGGAGATTGAACAGAATCTTAAAGAAGGTAAACCTTATGTTATAAGGCAGAACAACCCTCAAGAGGGTACAACGACCTTCCATGATATCCTTTACGGAGATATTACCGTAGAGAACAAAGAGCTTGATGATATGATCCTTATAAAGTCGGACGGTTATCCCACATACAATTTTGCCAATGTTGTCGATGATCATACGATGGAGATCACACATGTTGTCAGAGGTAACGAATATCTTTCTTCGGCACCCAAATATGACAGATTATATAATGCTTTCGGCTGGAAGATACCCACATATGTTCATTTACCTTTGATCACAAACGAGGAACATAAGAAACTTGCCAAAAGAAGCGGCTCCTCCTCGTTCGAGGATCTTGTCGAGCAGGGATTTTTGCCCGAGGCCATCATCAATTTTATTGCTCTTCTGGGATGGAGTCCCGAAGATAATAACGAGATATTCTCCTTGCAGGAGCTAATTGAAAAGTTTGATTACAGACGTATCAATAAATCACCTGCTGTATTCGATCTTGTTAAATTAAGATGGATGAACGGGGAATACATCAAAAAGATGGATGATGAGAGATACTTGCAGATGGCTCTTCCCGTTGTTAATGAAGTCATCACAAA
Source organism: uncultured Lachnospiraceae bacterium (assembly GCA_946639085.1). Lineage (GTDB taxonomy): Bacteria > Bacillota > Clostridia > Lachnospirales > Lachnospiraceae > UBA1258. The sequence continues at coordinate 6,688 of CAMPBP010000039.1, read as the reverse complement.
GGATCTCAACAAAGAAAAAATAGCGATGATGTGTAAGACAAGAATCGAAGTTTTCCCCGATATCAAGGATCACATCGAATTCTTTGAGACACTTCCCGAATACGATGTTTCAATGTACGAGCACAAGAAAATGAAGTCAACTCTTGAATCAAGTTTAGAGGTGCTTAAAGAAACACTTCCCATGCTTGAGGCATTTGATGACTACACAAACGATTCCCTTTATGCACTTTTATCGGGATATGTTGAAGGAAAGCAGGTTAAGACCGGTTTTGTTATGTGGCCTATAAGAACCGCTCTTTCCGGAAAAGAAATGACTCCCGCAGGTGCTACCGAGATACTTGAAGTTCTCGGAAAGGAAGAGTCGTTAAACAGAATCAGGAAAGGCATTGCCTTACTTGAAAAATCTATCGGCTGATGAATATCAGTTAAAAGCAATCGATCATCCGGACGGTCCCGTATGTGTATTGGCGGGACCAGGATCCGGAAAAACGTACATCTTAACACATCGTATTAAATATCTGATTGAAACAGGTCGTTTCTTTCCACAGGAAATCTTAGTTATAACTTTTACAAGAAAAGCCGCAGAAGAGATGCGGTCAAGATTCATGTCCATGGGAGTTTCCCACGGATCACTCGTAACTTTCGGTACATTTCATTCAGTTTATTATCAATTCTTAAAACTTTTCAATAACGGACACGTTCCGTACATTCTTTCCAACAAAGAAAAAACAGAGATACTTACAACCATTTTTAATTCAAACTTTAACTTAAAAAGCCTTGAAGCCATATATGCGGAAAGCGTCGATACCATTCTTTCTTTGATCTCAAAAAGAAAATCGGGAAGTAAAGAAATCACTTTTATTGATAAAGACCCTGCTTTTGAAAAACTTTATATGGAATATGAAGCGGCGAAAGAAAGCGCGAACAAGATCGACTATGACGATATATTGCTGCTTTGCAAGAAAATGTTTGAAGATCATCCGGAGACGGTATTGAACATAAAAGGGAGGATCAAATATGTATTGGTAGATGAGTTTCAGGATATCAATCCTATCCAGGCAGACATACTAAGGCAGATCGTATCCGAAAACAATCTGTTTATAGTCGGCGATGACGATCAGTCCATTTATAAGTTCAGAGGCGCTTCTTATGCAATAATGAGCGACTTCATAAAGGATTTTTCACTTAATGTTATCGGGCTTAAGAACAACTACAGAAATCCCGAGTGTGTTCTTCGCGCTTCAGAATCTTTGATCAAGGAAAACAGCGGGAGATTAAAGAATTACGATCTTATGTCTTTAAGTAAAAAGAAAGGTTTGCTTGATGTAAGATTGTTACCTACAAGAACTGCGGAACTCATTGAGATTAAAAAGATCGTAGCGGCAAACAAAGGCCGTGAATTGTGTATATTGGTACGCACAAATAAAGATCTTAACTTTTATGAATCCGTATTTTCATCAAACGATCTAACCGATGACGAATTGAAAAACGAGATTTTTTCCGTTTTAAAGCACTATGTGGATTTTGCAATGTATTCTCAAAGAAAAGATTTGCTTATTATTCTCAGAACTCCGGAAACCTACATCAGTAATTCGCTATTTATCGATTCCGTCGTAAATCTTGATGAAACGGTCAAAAGAGCTTCTTCGATTCATGTTAAGAATGCTCTTAACATTCTTAACAACCATTTTAAAGTGTTGCAAAAACTGCCGCCCTTTGCGTTTTTGAATTATGTGATAAGCATAATCGGTATAAAGAAAAGTTTTTATGAAAGATCGGGATCGGGATCAAAGAACAAAACCGACAGTATTTTTGCCGAACTTATTAAAAGAGCGAAAGGCATGAAGACGTTAAAAGAATTATCCGATTATCTTAGTATTGAAGATACAAAGGTTTCTTTTTACAGATCTTCCGTAAAGATATTAACTTTTCATGCGTCAAAGGGGCTTGAATTTGACACGGTAATTCTTCCGGATGTAAATGAAGGGCGAATTCCGTCAAGGGCCTTCCTGAGCCTTGACAACAACGATGAAGAAAGACGTTTATTTTACGTAGCTATGACGAGGGCAAGGGAGAATCTGCATATTTTTGCTGTCAAAAAGGAGGGTAGTGCGTCAGTTTTGCCTTCAAGATTCATCACCGGATTTCTTGATAAATATCACAAGTGATTTAATTGTTGAGTCATCAAATATTCTCTGATAAAATCAGATTATAAGTTTTGGCTTGGGAGGTTAATCATGAAATTTTGCCCCAATTGCGGTTACAAGTTCAGTGATGAAAAAGAAAAATTCTGCAGAGATTGCGGTTTTGACAGGTTTAATTTAAATAATAAGACCGTCGGTCGCGATGAGCAGTTAAAAGAACCGACAACGGCAGATAAGTTTAAAGCATATCTTAATAATACGATTATTGATAACAGTCCCGTTAATGGGTTTCACGGAATGATGGGGATGATGGGAATGATGGGTGCCGGCGGATCGGGCAGAAGTTTTTCTTATTCGTCCAGCGGAATGTCCATGAATTCGGGATGTGATTACAATGTTAAAGAAGTTGACGGTAAACTCATAGCATCGGTTCGAATGCCCAATCTTTTCGCCACTACTCCCAAAGAGTTTAATATCGAAGATGAAGTATTTGATAAGATCACTTCAATAATTGACAAATATGAGGGTGATAAATGGGACGGTTTCAATAAGCATGCTACGGATGTAATGGATGGGACATCATATTCCTTTTCTTATTGTGACGGAAAAGACAGAAAGATCCATGCGACCGGATATATGTGCAGTCCCGACGGATTCGGCAGCGCCATGAGAGAAATATTTGATGTGATAGATGAGATCTATTATATCAATTTCCCCGATTACTATAAGATAATGGAAAAGTATATAGTCGGAGACGTAATAAAGAAATACGGCGAGACTAACCGCTTAGTTTCCTACGGAAACATAATGGGTACATCCAAGTATCTTTGTTACAATCCAGACCGCTTTGTGGTTGGTGAAAATTCCCTTCCTCCGGGTTTTCTTACTTACAGACTGTTCGGAGATTACTGCAGAGAAGAAAACGACGATCCCAAGATAAAGATAAGAGCTATAACCGTTATGATCGAGAAGGTAAAAGCAGAGGATTCCGACTATCACGGCACGGGATTAAAACTCATGTACTGGGGCTTTAATGAAAATGCCGAAATCGAATTATTGGATGAGTATCTGTTAAACGGCGATTTTGTGCGAGGACAGGAAGGATCGTTTTATATATTCACTTACAACAGTGCTTTTGGCCCCGTGATCGGATATTTCCTTGCTGCGGATTATAAATACGGCGATCTCAAGCAGAAGTTTCATTTTTATATGTATAAGCTTGAAAAAGACAAGCTGGAAGTTATCGACGAAGATTTTGAGGATGTATCTGTGGAGCAAGGTGAACTTAGCGATGAGCAAATTGAAAAACTGGCAGCTGTTGCCGATAAAGCCTTCATGGACTATTTGGCGAATTATATAAGGACTTGTGAGTCGCGTAAATATTTGAATATCTATCCAAGCACACATACGACAAACAGTGTGATAGCATTACAGTGGAAATCATTTATATGTGATGATTTTGTTGAGGCCACAAAGGTCACAAAACCGGGAGAACAGATTAAGGATTGCAGGATAGAAGTATACAAAATGGGTTAAAAAAAGAGGTCAGGTTGACACCTGACCTTTTTGTGTTACATTTCATCAAAATCAAGATTATCGAGATACTCGTCGAATTTATCTTCGACAGCTTCAAATTCCTCGTCGCTTTCGATCATTGAAAGAACGGGCTCCTCATTGGGATCATCGGGGTTTTCGCTGTATCCGTAAAACCAGACGTCCTCTGTTGGATTTTCTTCCTCGTCAAGGGGAAGTAATGCAATATAGTCTTTGCCGTCAACGGTAAGGATAGTAAGTACGGAACAGGTAACATCACCATCGTCGGTAGTGATAGTGACGGTCATTTCATCATCGGGAACATCATCAAAATCTTCAGGTCTTAAATCGCTCATATATTTAATCCTTTTTCTTTGTACTTTTTTGTGAATATATCATTTTTGTCTTTGAATATCAAGTATTCGTTGAAAAAGGGAGACGAAAACATTATACTGATTTTATGAGTTTATCGATCACGAAAACTAAATTTACGGGATTCGGAAGTAAAAGTACCGGCGACGGTATTTATTTTTGTGTCACGATGGAGATTCTTTCAAAAGGCGGAATAGTATTTTACGACAAAAAGTCTTTTGAAGAATATGAAAGAGTATTTTTTGATGATTCTATGTGTTACGGAAACGTTTATTGCGTTATCGTAAAAGGAATCAAAAAAGATACTCTTTATCGTTATTTTAACGATGAAACAGAATACAACGACGAATATGCAGGAGTTGTGTTTAAAAATCCTGCCTACGGTTCCGCGAGAAAGAGTTGTGACGTTTATTCCAAAGTGTTTAAAGAACTCTCCGTAATATCCGACGATGATATAAATCCCAGAACCCCTTACTGTGATTCAATCTTTTATCTCGGAAATGTAAGAGCGCTTACAATGCTTGATAAAAGTGTTCCAAAATCTGAAAGAGGTACCTTTAAAGGCCTTTGTTCCAAAGCGGATTATTATAAGAGTTTAAATATCACCGGGCTTATTCTTTTGCCCTGTTATGAGTTTTCCGAAACGGATTTTACCGATAAGGATATTTCTTCTCCGATAAATTATAGGCTTGATAAAAACGAGAGTCCGAAGATCAACCTTTGGGGCTTTAAAGACAGTTTCTATTTCAGCGTAAAGGCGGCTTACAGTAAATCCGCCGATCCCGAAAAAGAGTTCAGGGAAATGATAAAGTTATATCACGATAACGGAATCGAGATAATCATGACCGTTTATTTCCCCGATAAAGTGAAAAAAGAACTCATTTCAGCTGTTTTAAGACATTACGTTATTAATTTTAGAGTCGACGGATTCAGAATCCAGGGGAATAACATTGACAGTGAACTTATATTCCAGGATCCGTTTTTGAAGAACACAAAGCTTATGCTTGAGGATAAAGACCTTAATCGTTTTTACTCTGAAAAACCGCTTAAGTTCAAGAACCTTTCTTTGTACACACCGGGCTTTCAGGACGTTGCCAGAAGCTTCTTAAAAGGTGATGAGGATAAGGTTTCTTCATACAGCTTTTTACTTCGTGAAAACAACAAGACTTTTGAACCCATTCGCTATATCACGGATTATTGGGGCTTTTCCCTTAATGACCTTGTGTCTTACAATTTCAAGCACAACGAAGAAAACGGCGAAAACAATTCTGACGGAAACAACTATAATTTCAGTTGGAATTGCGGCGTTGAGGGCGTTACAAAGAAAGCATCCATCAATAAACTTCGCTTAAGAATGGCCAAGAATGCTTTGATTCTTGCATTTATCTGTCAGGGTGCTCCCGTGCTTCGCGGCGGAGATGAGTGGCTTAATACGTGCTTCGGAAACAACAATCCATGGTGTCAGGATAATGAAACCGGTTGGGTAAAGTATTCCAAGACCAAATCCGCCAATGAGTTTTTTGAATTTACCAAGGGACTGTTTGAATTCAGAAAAAGGCACAGCGTGCTTCATCAGCCTTTTGAACTCAAGCTTATTGACTATATGTCATGTAAACTCCCCGATATTTCCTTTCATTCCGTAGAACCTTTCAGAATGGATCAGGATCCCGTTTCCCGTTCATTTGCATTTTTACTGTGCGGTAAATACGCAAAGCAGTACACAAGGAAAGAAGAGGATTCGATATATGTAATCTTCAATATGTATTGGGAAAAGGTTAAGTTTTCACTCCCCGTGAAGGATTTAAGCCATGAATGGTTTAAACTTTTGTGTACCGACGGTTCGACAGATCAAACCTTTGACGAATCAAAAATGACTTCGTATAATGAGGATTATTATTTTGCTCCCGAGCGGAGTATATCTGTATTTGTTTTAAAAGAAAAAGAAGGTAAAAAGAAAAAGGATAAATAAGTGGCATCCAAGTTTTTTGGTCATTTAAAAACTATAACGAGACACAGACGTCTTGTGAGAAAAGGCTGTTTTAAGATAGGTCTGTATTGGCAAGGTCTCACTCATGACCTTTCCAAGTATTCACCTGCAGAGTTCATACCCGGTGTAAAGTATTATCAGGGCGTCAGAAGCCCCAATGTTGCACAAAGACGTACTTTGGGGTATTCTGAAGCGTGGATGCATCATAAAGGACGAAACAAGCATCATTTCGAGTATTGGACCGATTATTGTGAAGAAACCCGTCAGTATGCGGTTCCCGTTAAAATGCCCCGTAAATATGTGGCTGAAATGATAATGGATCGTATAGCGGCTTGTAAGGTATATAAAAAAGAAAACTATACCAATTCAAGCGCATATGATTATCTCCACGATCGTGACACGGAATCAATGTTTCATCCCGAAACATACAAAGAACTTAATGATGCTTTAATGCTCTTAAGAGACGAGGGTGAAGATAAACTTTTCGATTATCTTAAGAACGATTATTTAAAAAACGGCTGAAAGCCGATGAGAATGTGAGGTTTTGAAATGTTAGGCGACAAAAAAGTATTGTTTTCCGGTATGCAGGCAACCGGTAATCTTACGTTAGGAAATTATATAGGATCAATAAAACAAATGGTTAATATGCAAG
>CAMPBP010000038.1 GCA_946639085.1 uncultured Lachnospiraceae bacterium | reverse complement strand
CCTTTGTTTTTGAAGAACTTGCAATAGACAGCGATATTGATGTTTTTGTTCCGGTATCTGTGGTTAATGATTTAAGGCGCAGAGCCGTAGAGGAGTTGTTGAATGAATTATAAACTCTGGGTACGATTGACCGAGTGTGATAAAAGCGATTTTTCGTACAAAGATATCAATTACATAATTCCTTTTTGGTGTTATGAAGGTTTTCATTTTGTGGATTACTTTTATTTATCCCTTCCCGATGTATTAAGAGCGCCCTATGACAATGTGAAAAGACTTGTGAATCTTGCCGGTTCCGATGATCGTGTTAAAGGTATACTGTGCCTTAATATCGATGAACTAATGCTCTTAAAGAAGTGCGGGTTCAAAAAGGAAATTGTTTCCGGACCGGGGATATATGCTTTCAACAATGAGAGCATCGATTTTCTTTCTGAGTATTCAGATATGTACGTTTACCCCTATGAGTTGAGCGCGTATGAGTTAAAAGACCTGAAAAGATCAAGCGGAATTCTTAATGTTTATGGAAGAACGCCATTGATGATAAGCGCCAATTGCATAAGAAAGTCAGCAAATACGTGCCTTAAAGGAAACGGAGATCTTTTTGGAAAAATTAATGACCGTAAAAGAACAGATTTTCCGGTTTTATTTCAATGCGATTCTTGCTACAATATAATCTATAATTCTTTGCCAACTTCTTTGCATGAATATCTTGGCAATAAGATTGATTTTACGGAAGATCTTTTGCTTTCTTTTTCCGATGAAGACAGCCTTTTAAGGGAAAAGATAATAGATTTTTATTACAAAAAGATAAAGGGCACGGATGTATCATGCCCGATCAAAGAATTTACCAAAGCTTACTTTAATCACGGAGTTGATTGATGGTTCAGTATATAACCACTTTATCAAAATACTTCATTACGATATTCATGATGCTCTATACATTAGAGTGTTTCATGGTTTTCAGATTTAAAAATGAAAAATCCAGGAGGGGTGTATATATACGTCAGATCATTTTGACGATACTTATGCATTTTTCCTGTTTTTTGAGTATCTGTCTTAAATCCGGAAACATTAAATTTCTCTTTTTCTATGCGGTTTTCCAGATCGTTATACTTGCCGTAATGGCACTCATTCCGATGATCTATCCCCGAATCAACAGACTTATCATAAACAATGTCTGTATGTTGTTGAGCATCGGCCTTGTAATGCTGGCAAGACTTGATTTTTCAATGGCGATAAAGCAGCTTGTTATCGTCTTTATTTCCTGTATCATAGCGGCATTTATCCCTTATGTGATGATAAAGATAAAAGAGATACCCAATGCACCGCTGTATTTTGCGACAGGAGGCCTTGTGCTTTTGGGCGTCGTATATTTAAGCGGTATGGTCGCAAACGGATCAAAACTTGCTATTTCCGTCCTCGGTGTTTCTTTCCAGGCTTCCGAATTTGTAAAGATATTTTTCGTATTCTTTATTGCAGGTGCCCTTTCAAAGAGTACGAAATTCATAAACATTGTCTATGTTACAATCATGGCCGCTTTGCATGTATTGTTGCTTACAATGAGCCGTGATCTTGGTGCCGCACTTATATTCTTTGTGGTTTATGTCATTATGATCTTTATCGCTTCAAGGAATTATTTCTATCTGCTCTTGGGAAGCGGTGCGGGTGTTGTTGCGGCTATGCTTGCATATAAGATATTCAGACATGTACAGGTCAGAGTTGCGGCATTTAAGGATCCTTTCAGCGTTATCGATAACGAGGGTTATCAGATAACACAATCTCTGTTTGCGATCTCCAGCGGCAACTGGTTTGGACTTGGATTGTTTGAAGGTACTCCCGAAACAATCCCTTACGTTGAGAGCGACTTTATTTTTGCGGCTATAGCTGAAGAGATGGGTGTCATTTTTTCTATATGTCTTATTCTCATCTGTCTTTCCTGTTTCCTGATGTTCATAAACATCTCGGTCAGATTTAAAGACAATTATTACAGATATATAGCCATCGGTCTTGGAATGACGTATATCTTCCAGGTATTCTTAACGGTTGGCGGTGAGGTTAAATTTATTCCTCTTACCGGGGTAACCCTTCCTTTGGTAAGCTACGGCGGTTCCTCCGTTATGGCAACGATATTCACGTTCTTTATAATCGAAGGACTTTACATCATAAGGGGTAAAGCATCAAATGATGACGTTCTTGTTAAAGAGCAGGCTCGTCCAAAGAAAGAATTCTTCTTAACAAAGCAGCATAATATCATTATGGGAACATCATATCTTATAATTGCCGTGTTCCTGGTACTCAGCGGATTTATCTCTTATTATGTGGCAACATACGAAGAAGAGTATATAAATAACAGTTATAACCCCCGTCAAGAGGTTCTTATTAAGAAGAACACCAGAGGTACGATTTACAGCAGAAATATGGAGGTACTTGCCGAAACGCAGAATATTAACGGTGAGGAAGTCAGATACTATCCATATGCCAATATATTTGCTCATGTGGTAGGCTATTCGACAAACGGAAGATCGGGTATAGAAGGACAGACAAATTACTATCTTATCAATTCAAACCAGCCGATGGCAGAGAAAATAGCGGCGGATATTTCACTTGATAAGTATATCGGTGACAGTGTTGTCACCACACTTGATACCGGCCTTCAAAAGACAGCCTATACGGCAATCGGAGCATATAACGGTGCGGTTGTTGTTTCCGATCCTAGTACGGGCGAAATATTGGCAATGGTTTCAAAGCCCGACTTCAATCCAAACGAGATAGAAGAAATATGGGACAGCCTGATAAACGATGAGGAGAGTACTGTGCTTTTAAATCGTGCTTCTCAGGGCCTTTATCCTCCGGGTTCATGCTTTAAGATCGTTACGCTTCTTGAATATATCAGGGAAAATCCCGATACTTACAACAATTATCATTTTACATGTAATGGTGAATTTTCTACTGACGGTGGAAAGATCACCTGTTACAATCATGAGACCCACGGATACGTAAACCTTACGAAGAGTCTTGCCATTTCGTGCAACTCAAGTTTCGGCAATATCGGGCTTTTGCTTGACAGAGACGCTTTTCAGCATACACTCGACGATATGATGTTTAACAGTGAACTCCCCCTCACTTTCAATTACAGCAAGAGTTCCGCAAATGTATCGGATATAACGGACAATCTTACAATGGTTCGTACTGCTTTCGGACAGGGAGATACGCTTCTTACACCGGTACATCTAAATCTGATAACCTGTGCGATCGCAAATGACGGAATGCTTATGAAGCCTTATTTGGTTGATAAAGTTATCAATTCCAATCAAAACACTGTAAAAGATTTTGAAGATGCGGTAGAATATAAACGTCTTATGACAAAAGAAGAAGCCGATACGGTCAGCGAAATGATGGCTGAAGTAGTAAAGAGCGGTACCGGTAGAAAACTTAAGAACTCGACTTATACCGTTGCGGGTAAGACGGGTTCCGCAGAATACAGCGATATTACAGGTTCTACGCATTCATGGTTTACCGGGTTTGCTCCCGTGGACGATCCGAAGATATGTGTTACCATCATTTTGGAAGATGCGGGAACATCGGGACTTCATGCGGTTCCCATGGCTAAGAAGATATTTGATGAATATTTCAGAAGATTTGACGATTCGGAATATATCGACGAGAAGTAAATTTGGAGTGTCTGTTAAATTATGAAAAACGTACTCAGTTGCGGAGGAGTTGTCATTTATAAGGGGAAGATACTGCTTCTTTACAAGAACTATTCGGACCGTTATACAGGATGGGTCCTTCCCAAAGGTTCTACGGAAGAAGGAGAGACTTTTGAAGAAACGGCTCTCAGAGAAGTAAAAGAAGAAACCGGAGTCAATGCCGAAATAATCAAATACATTGATGAGACTCAGTTTGAGTTTAATACTTCGGACGGCAGAATACTTAAGCATGTTAAATGGTTTTTGATGAAGTCGTTTAACTACTATTCAAAACCACAGAAATCCGAGTTTTTTGAGGATTCCGGTTATTACAAATACCACGAAGCGTATCACCTTTTGTATTTTGACAATGAGCGTCAGATACTTGAAAAAGCTTATCAGGAATATAAAAAGATGTTGAGAGAACAAATATTAAACGGACAGGGCTGATGCCTGTCCGTTTGTTTTTTATCTTTTATAAAACAGCCACAATCTTGACATCGGGGAATTTTATAAGATCTATGACTTCGTCGCCGCATTTAACGAGGGGCCTTGAAAGGTTTCTTTGATTAATAAGTATTACTTCCGCCAGTCGATCGTCGGAGAGTCTAACGGTAAGACCGACCTGGGAATTGGCTATATGCAGAAGAATGTTTCTCAAAATGATAGAAGGATAAAACCTTTCGTTTTGTTCAAAATTCTCGATCACCTGGAAGGGTACGAGAGACTGACGATAGGTTCTTGCGGATGTCATGGCCTCGTATGCATCGATAATTGCGATATATTTGGCAAAGAGGTTGATCTGATCTTCCTTAAGCTTGGAAGGATAGCCCGTACCGTCACACTTTTCATGATGTTCAAGGGTTGCAAGAAGAATACTCTCGTCAAGATCCTGATCCTTTAACAGATTGTAGCCCTTAAGAGTATGTGTCTTCATAAGCTCAAATTCCATATCGGTAAGCTTTGAGGGCTTCCAGATCAGTTCCTGAGGAAGGATGAGTTTACCTATATCGTAGAAGAAACCACACTCTATGAGTCTGAAAAGATCTTCTCTGGGCATTCCCGTCCATGTTCCGAAAACACCCGCTATAAGAGCAGAGTTAAGACAATGTGCGTAAGTAAGATTGTCTTCGGAAGGAAGCATATTGTAAAGATAATCAAGCAAATGTTCCCCTGTCTTGGCGCATCCGGTAATCTCGGCATAAATCTGGAAGAGCATTGATACGTCTATGGGAGTCTTATCGTTGATAAGCCCGTCGATCATCTTTTTATATTTGGGCAAAAAGATGTTGTACGTCTTTTCGAAGTGCCTGAAACCGGCGCTGACTCTGATCTTTTCAAAGTGAGTGGTCGCAAAATCTTCTTCCTCTTTTACTTCAACACACATGATTGAATGACGCGAAAGCTTGGCAATCGCACGATCATCAAGCGTAGTGTTTGCGGGGAAAAGCAGTTCGTTCTTGAAATTTAAGACATCTTCGGCCAAAACCATTCCCGGTTTTAAAGCCATGACCGCTGTCATTTTCATATGGGACCCTCTTAAATGAAACCGTTTTTCTAACTGCATTTTATCACACAAATTGCATAAAGAAAATATGTTTGAGTGTATAATTTACTTTATTTTCTGTATATTTCAAACATTTCAACATACTCAAAATAGATTTGTTACTATCTTTGTTTCATGTTATGATATCTTAAAAGTTTGAATGAGCATTCAAATTTGGATTTTATCGAAAGGACCGCTTCTTGATGACGTTTGACAAAGATGTCATAATCGGTAGATCGATTAAGAAAAGCGACAGGATAATAGAGAAGCTGCAGGGTAAAGAACTTGTTCCGGGTTATGTTCTCGTATGTTTAAACGAATCAAGATCCGGTCTTGAACTTTATCCTTCTTTGGTTTTCTTTCAAAAGAGGATGCTTGATAAAGATATTCATGTTGTCGGAATATTTAAGGGCAACAAAGACGCTTTCGAATTTATAAGAGTACTCAGCGAAACCGCCGTTTCAAAATTGGGCGAATGCAATCTTATAAAGGCGATCGATTTATACAGGGAGGCGAATAAATGAGCGCTTTCCTTGCAATTTTACTTACGATTCTTAAAGTTTCGGGTATAGTTTTACTTTGTATTATCGGTCTGGTACTTTTTGTTTTACTTATTGTCTTGTTTGTTCCCATCAGGTACAAGGCCGACGGCTTTTATAAAGACAGCGATTATAACGTTAAGGCAAAAGCGTCATGGCTTCTTCATGTCGTAACGGTTTCTTTTGACCTCAAGGCATCAAAAGAGCCTGTTATAAAAGTCTTCGGAATAAAGCTTAAGGGTAAAAAGAAAAAGAACAAAGAAGATGGAAAAACAGCCGAAGAGACGACCGTAGATGTAACAAAAGAGGCAAAAGAGGAAACGAAAGAAGAGGCTGTCGAAGAAATAAAAGAAGAATCGACCGATGAACAATTTTCGGAAGAAACAGCCACAGATGAAGAAGATAAGCGCTCTGAAAAGAAGGATAAAAGATCCAAAGACAAAAAAGAATTCAAATCGGAGAGCGTTTATGATAAAATTAAAAGGTATGTTGATATAATAAAAAGTGACGAATTTAAAGAAAGCTTTGCTCTGGTTAAGAAACAGCTTTGCAGGCTCTTAAAGGCAATTCTTCCCGGAAAATGGGAAATCAATGCGTCCCTCGGATTCGAAGATCCGTCACTTACGGGATATGTATGTGCCGTTTCCGGTGCCATGTATATGTGGTTTAGAAAGCATATCCATATCGTGGGTGATTTCGATGAAGAAAAGATAGACGCAAAGGCATACTTTAAAGGCAGAATTTATATTGTCGTACTCGTTTATGTATTTTTGCGGGTATGGTTCAACAAAAAGATAAGACATACGATAGAACTTTTCAGATAGAAGGTTGAGGGATTGATTATGGAGAACGAGATTAACAAAAAAGAAGCTAACAATTGCAGCGTGATCGTCGATGCATTAATGAGCGGTATGGATTCCGTACTTGCTACCAAGACTGTTGTCGGTGAACCCACCAAGGTTGGAGATGTTATTATACTTCCCTTGGTTGACGTTACTTTCGGTATTGGTGCCGGAGCATCTTTGGGAAAGACCGATGATAAGAAAGGCGGCGGTGGCGGCGGCCTCGGAGGAAAACTTTCTCCCAGTGCCGTATTGGTCATTAAAGACGGACGTGCAAAACTTGTAAATGTTAAGAATCAGGATCCAATTACGAAGGTTCTTGATCTTATTCCCGATATCGTTGACAGATTTGCACCCAAGAAAGATTCTGTAAGCGACGATGAGATACTTGATGCAGCATTCGGAAAAGATGATGAGGATTGATCGTGTATAAAAAGGTAAACGATCCCGAGTTTGAAAGACTCCTTAACGAAGGAACCGAAGAAAGTTTTAAAGAACTCAGGGAATGGCTTATTTTTGAAGAAAATCGAATAGCCAAAGAACGTAAACGTATGGAGTACGATGAACAGTTCTTTGACAAGAAAATGGCTATATTAAAGAGCGGTTATGAGCAGCTTGAGATCGACAAGAAAAGACTTGAACGTGATCGTATAAATTTTAATGCCGAGAGAAACGCTCACGAGAAATATGCTTCGCATATCGTTTATGAAGATATGGCAGGTACTTTGTTTGCGGGAGTTAATTCGTTTCTTGCATTAAAGAAAAGATACAGAGATCTTTTAAAGATTTTCCATCCGGACAATATGTGCGGAGATCATGAAATGGTCACCCTCATTACAAGAGAGTATGACAGATTGAAAGCGGAATTTGATTCGCCATTCAGATCGGTTAATTAAGAACAGCCTTGGCTGTTCTTTTTTCTTTATACAAAATCATTGCACGAAAAAAGGAGAACGGATATCCGTTCTCCTCGACTTTCATTTCAATGATCAATTAAGCACGTTCTACTTTACCGGATCTTAAACATCTGGTACAAACATGAAGTCTCTTCGTAGCACCGTCAACTTTGCAGTTAACGCTTCTTATGTTGGAGCCCCATATTCTGCTGGATTTTCTATTAGAATGGCTTACGTTGTTACCAAAATGAATGCCTTTACCACATACTGCACATTTTGCCATTTTAATCACCTCCTGAATGCAAAAATAAACGTTACGAAACTCGCAACATTGATAATATATCAGAAAGTCTTTGATAATGCAAGCAAAAATATATGGTTTCTTTTTTGTTTTTTTAAGTGTATAATTCAAGGGATACGTAACATAGTTTAGTTTACTCTGTGACGTAGATAAGGATGATATTAAGGAGGTCTTGATCGTATGAAGAAATCTTTGGTTGATACACATCTTGGAAACATAATCATAGATTCAAACGTCATTACTCAGTATGCAGGAAGCGTTGCTGTTGAAAGCTTCGGTATTATAGGTATGGCAAACGTAAACGTAAAAGACGGTCTGGTTAAGTTGCTTAAGATTAATTCCGCTGACATCGGAAGAGGAATAAGCGTAACCTTATCGGACAATCATAATCTGATCCTTGATTTCCACGTAATAGTGGCTTACGGTGTGAGCATCAAAGCCGTTGTGGACAATCTGATCGCAAACGTAAAATACAAAGTTGAAGATTTTACGGGTCTTGAAATTGAAAAGATCAATGTCTTCGTGGAAGACGTTAAGGTAATTGATTAGGAGGTTTTGGGTAAATGAACAGTATTGACGCTAAGCTTCTTTCAAAATTGTTTTTGGGAGGAGCGAATAACCTGGACGCCAAAAAGGAATGGATCAACGAATTAAACGTTTTCCCCGTTCCCGACGGTGACACAGGCACCAATATGACTATGACCATTATGTCAGCAGCCAAGGAAGTTTCTTCATTGGAGACAACGAACGACATTAACATGGAAAGCCTTTGCAAAGCAATCTCATCGGGATCCTTAAGAGGAGCAAGAGGTAACTCGGGTGTTATCCTTTCTCAGCTTTTGAGAGGTTTTACAAAAGTAGTCAAAGAACTTGAAGTTATTGATATACCCGCCCTTGCGGCTTCTTTTGAAAAGGCTGTGGAGACCGCATACAAGGCAGTTATGAAGCCCAAGGAAGGTACCATTCTTACGGTCGCCAAGGGAATATCCGAAAAGGCAAGAGAACTTG
>CAMPBP010000037.1 GCA_946639085.1 uncultured Lachnospiraceae bacterium | reverse complement strand
CGTAATAGACGAAGGTCAGATGATCGGCGAAGAGCAAAGAGGCGGAGCCTGGACGAGAGCGATATTGGGAGTGTGCGCGGATGAGGTCCATATCTGCTCGGACGAATCCTGCGTCGATCTTATAACGGCGATAATAGAAGAGTGCGGCGATACCTGGGAGACCAGACACAACAAGCGCGCCGTACCCCTTTCTTTTGACTCAAGAAGGTTTGTGTTCCCTCAGTCCGTCGAAGAAAAAGATGCCCTTATCGTCTTTTCAAAACAGTCCGTTATCGCGGTTACCGCCGAACTTCAAAGAAACGGCATAAAAGCCAGCATGATCTACGGAAACCTTCCCTACGACGTTCGTATGAACGAGGTACAGCGTTTCGTAAACGGTGAGACTAAGGTGGTTGTTGCGACTGACGCTATAGGAATGGGACTTAACCTTCCGATAAAGAGGATAGTCTTCCTTGAGACAAAGAAATTTGACGGCCATACCAGAAGACTTTTGAACGTAAGTGAGATAAAACAGATTGCCGGTCGTGCCGGGCGAAGAGGTATTTTTGAGACCGGTTATTATACTTCCGAATTCAGATATCAGGCCATAAGACGTGCGGTGGAAGGTTCGGTGGAAACGATCTCTTACGCCCGGATGGGAATACCCGAGAACATCATTTACCTTGACATGCCCCTTAGCGAGATACTCGTAAGATGGGAGGATGTGGAGTTTTCAAACCTTTATGAAAAGGCCGATCTTGAAGAAGAGATTTCTTTATGCAAGAAGCTTGAAAATGTAGTAAGCGACAAAAAACTAATATATGACTTCCTGATGATAGGCTTCAGGTCGTCAAAGCAGTTTTTGACCGAACTCATCCTTAAGTTTGCAAAGGCGGAAGAAGCAGGCGGGGCATCACTCAATTCGCGCATTAACGATATAGTTGAAGCGGCAATAGTTCCTTTTGACGAAGATCTCGATGCAATGAAGATGGAAGAACTGGAAGACATGTATCTGGTTTACGACCTAATATATGCGTATTTAAGGAAATTTAATCACAGAGAACGACTCTCTGAGATAGTGATGTTAAAGCGTGATATTTCTTCGAGAATAATCGAGATATTGAAGACTCAGCAGTTGGAAGGAAGAAAATGTCGCGTATGCGGAAAGTCACTGGCTTGGAACTATCCTTACGCAAAGTGCGAAGATTGCTTTTTTATCGATTAACATTCATGACGGACTTTAAGTTTTCTTCGTAGGAAGCCAATCTTTCTTCAAACTGTGAATAGAAATCTTTATTCGTATCATAGGAGGGCTCAAAGAAAACCCTTATAAGAAGCCACGAAAAGTGTTCTTTCTTCCGGGTGTCTTTAAGTCCTTTTATATATTCTCCCAGCATTTTCGTAAAAGCATGCCATCTTTTGATGTATGCTTCGTATTTATCAAGGTCATCGATACCTATCCACTCGGATATCAAAGCGGGACCTTTGGGCGTATAATCGCATTCGTGAATCTGGACAATATATTTGAAATCGCCGTTATCGTCGTACAGTCTTCCCAAGGGGAACAGACGACAAAAGCCCGGGCGGAGTGCATGAATGGAGCATCTGCCGTTCTCATCGAGCATTTTGCAGCCCTTTTCTTCGTCTATCATTATATTGGGTAAGATGAGATTATCGATAAGCCTGATCTCGATGACGTCTTCCATCAGCGCTTCGAAACTCTTTCCGGTGGCTTTTGAGAGATTATACATGTCAAAAGGATCGAGTATTATCGAATCTCCCACGCTTTTACAGCAGTCACTGCAGCCTTTGCATCCGTCACATGAGATGTTTACGATATCTTCTTTGGTATAAAGTTTGTTGTCCGTTACTTTACTTAGATCCACATTTCTTATCATGAAGAAATAGTATCACTTTAATGCTTTATTTTGTAGTATTTGCAATAAAAACTTGTGGCTATTGACACTCAAAAATGTTAAGATACATTTATATCAGGTTATTTTGGGGTTGAATTAATTAATTTCGCTAAAAGAGTTCTTTTTCACGTGAGGGAACATCATGGTTTGGAATATTCAATTTCAGGTAGCGGCACTTGTCTTATCGCTTGTCGTAGCGGGGATGTGCTTCAATCAAAAGAGACTCAATTTTGCTTCGGAGCTTGCGTTCATAAGGCTTCTGGTCGGCACGCTCATAAGCATATCTTTGGATATCACTTCAATCGTTGTGATAAATTATCGAGACAGACTTCCCGGGTTCGTGGTTCAGTTTTTCTGTGAACTTTATCTTTTATCGATCGTATTGGTGGCATGCCTTTCCGCATGGTTTGCCGTAGCTGAGATCAGTTACAAGATAAAGCCCATATGGCGTAATCTTACAGTCATTCCTTTTATCATTGAAACGGTCGTTCTTATACTGTTTAAGACCGGCATTCACATAAATCCCGAAGACGGTACGGTTTATACCGAAGGTATTACCGTTTTTGTTACATATGTTTTCTGCGCATTCCATATCATAACGACTCTCATCATGGTCATCTGGGAAAAATCCGTGATCAGAAAGAGAAGAAGGATCGCTGTGTATGCATGGCTTGTTTGCTGGCTGGCAGCGGGTATTCTCCAGTTTTTTGCAAATGAACTTCTGCTCATGTCGTTTGTGATGTCGCTTGCGATCGTCTATATGTACTGCAGACTTGAAAATCCCGAGTACCATCTCGATTTTGTTGAGAATGTTTTCAACAAAAAAGGATTCCATATGCTGATGGAAGAAAATATCAGATTCCATCGTCATAAGCCGCTCATAAGCATTTCCATAAACAACTTAAATGCCATAAATGAGATATTCGGTAACAAGACCGTATCGGCGGTGATCACGTCTGTATGTGCTTTTTTACAGGATATTCCCAATACATTGATCTTCAGGCTGGAAGACAATCTTCTGACCATAGCTCTTGAATCGGACAAGGAACTTGACAGAGTGGTGGATTTGGTATTCAAACGTATGTCTTTTCCTTGGGAGATAGATCAGACTCAGGTTCAGATAGAGACGGGAATTTCTTATCTTGTCGACATATGTGATTTCGAGAGCGTAGACGAACTGGAAGAGGTTGTGCATTATTTTGCGTATGAGTCCGGAAAAACAAATGATACACCGCTTCTCATCGATGATGAAGCATTGGAAAAAAGAACAAGAACCCTTGAGATACAGCATGCTCTTGAGTGGGCCATCGCAAACGATGCGGTCGAGATGTATTATCAGCCGATCTACAACATACGTGAAGGCAAGTTCTCCGCAATGGAGGCTTTGGTGCGTATCAAAGACGAGAACGGAAAACTCATAATGCCCGGTGACTTCATCGAATATGCCGAGAAGAACGGAATGATACTGACCCTCGGTGAAATGGTATTCAGAAAGGTTTGTGAGTTCGTTCGTCAAAGCAAGATAGAAGATTACGGAATAGAGTATATCGAAGTCAATCTTTCTGTAGTTCAGTGTATGCAGGATGACCTTGCCAAGAACTTCAAAAACATCATGGCAGAGTACGGTATACCGCCTCACAGAATCAATCTTGAGATAACCGAAACGGCTGCCATCAATACAAGGTACACTCTTGAAAAGAACATGGACGATCTTATCGCCTACGGCACCAGCTTTTCTTTGGACGATTACGGCTCGGGCTATTCGAATCTTACTTACATGGTAGGCATGCCCCTTAAGATAATCAAGATCGACCGTTCCATCACCATCGCTTACGATTCCTCCGAAAAGGCAAGAGTCGCAACGGAATACACCGTCGACATGGTACATCGCCTCGGCATGGAGATAGTTGTTGAGGGTATCGAGACCGAAGAGCAGTACCTTAACTTCAAAAAACTCGGCGTAGAGTATATTCAGGGTTACTATTTCTCGAAACCGTTACCAAAAGAACGCGTACTTAATTATGTCCGTGAATGGCTGTAATTACTTGATCTTTATTGATTTTGAATAAGCATATATGCTAAAATGAGTCCGAAGACCGCTTGTGGTCTTCGGATGTTTCATTGTATGAGTATGAGGAGCAGAGGGATGGATGCATTAAAGAGGATACTGAAAATGACAGCGGGACTATGCTTATTTGTCGCGCTGTTTTTGTTTGTGAATAAGGCGGATGCTTATGCGGTACAGAACCCGTGGACATTTGGCTCAACCAATCAGATGACAGTCACATATGACACGGATACAGATACCGCCACCATAACCGGAACGGGGGCAATGGATGGGAGACCGTTTGAAACCGGCACAGGCTCACAATATAAAGCCAGTGTAAAGACAGTAGTCATTGGATCGGGCGTGACTTCAATAGCGGATCAGGCCTTTGGGGGGTGTGGTGACCTCGTATCTGTTTCCATTCCGAACACTGTTGTTTCAATCGGTAATCTTGCATTTGCCAATTGCACAGATCTTAGAGAGATTATCATTCCTGACACTGTGACTGCTTTGGGTTTTACCGCGTTCAGTGGATGTACATCCCTTGAAACTGTAAGTATCGGAACCGGTATTAGTACAATCAATGCTTCAACTTTCAAAGGATGTTCTTCGCTTGAAGAACTGAGTTTTCCGGATAGTGTTACCGTTATTGATACCAGTGTATTTGACACCCATTGCACATCTCTAAAAAAGATTACTGTAGGCAAAGGAGTGTCTTCGGTAACTGATGGGGTATTTTCTCCTTTAAAAGGTGTACTTGAGGAGATAAGATTCACAGACGACGGAAATCTTACAACAATCGGAGAAAATGCTTTTAAAGAATTTGAAAAACTCACAACCGTTGTTTTGCCGGATACTCTGACTACAATCGATGCGTATGCATTTTATAAATGTGAAAAACTTACAAGCATCACTTTGCCCGGATCTCTTACAACTATTAAGGCCGGCGCCTTTGAAAAATCGGGATTAACGGCAATTTCTGTTCCAAACAGCGTTACAACGCTGGCATCCGGTTCTTTTAAAGACTGTACCGCTTTAAAGAGCATTGAGATAGGAAACGGTATTTCATCATTTGCAGGTGCTTTCTCCGGTTGCACAAATGTTGAAAGCTTTAAATTGGCGTCGGGAAATGTCACGACTATTCCGGAAGCCGCTTTTGCCCAGTGGACAAAGCTTAAGACAGTTACCCTGGGAAGCGGGATAACAACGATTGGAAACGCTGCATTTGATGAATGCTCATCCCTTGAGAGCCTTACGCTTCCCGACACCGTAACGACTATTGGGGTAGGAGCATTTTATGGTTGTACAAAGTTTACAACCTTTACTGTTCCTGATTCGGTTACCGCTATACCGGAGAGGATTTTTTCGGGCTGTACTTTGCTTGATCATATTCAGTTTTCGAATTCTGTTGCAACCGTGGGCAACAAAGCGTTTGAAAACTGTTCATCACTTAAGAAAGTCATATTCACATCCGCTCCCACGTTGGGAACAAATGTATTTTCGGGATGTACAAATCTTGTTACGGTTGCGTTTCCTCTGGGTGCTTCCCTCCCTGCAGGTTCCGATCCGGCAATCTTTGTAAATTATGCTGACCTTTCGGTTGATCCTTTGCTTACGGTTTCGCCCACCGATTATTTGGGCATTGGAAGTGCTGTAGCAGTAGGAAGAACCATTTCGCTAAATACAGGTAATGTAACGGGATTTAAGCAACTTGAAGCTGCCGGGGTAACATTTTCCGACGGAGCAGGAAGTAATGTAAAAACGTTCGTAATGCCTGCAAGCAATGCAAATATTCAGGTAAAGGCTGTTTCGATCACGGCAGATATACCCGATCAATATTATACGGGAAATGCTATCATCCCTTCGGCCAAGGTGATTTGCGACGGTAATCTGTTGACATTAGGAAAAGATTACGAACTTGTTCTTCCAACCGGAAGAGTAGAAGTGGGAAGTTATGATGTTAAGATAAAAGGAAAAGGCGCCTTTGTAGGTCTTGCTCCCGTGTCATTTAAGATAATAAAGAGCAATAGCGAGATAAAGAACGATAACGAGATTAAGAACAATAACGAGATTAAGAACAATAACGAGATAAAGGGCAACGGCGAGGCGAATGGCGACGGTGAGAGATCTTATACCGCGCCTTTGGAAGATGCACTTAACGATGCCATAAGCGCCGGAGGAGAGCAGACCGTATATTGGAGCGAAGGAACGGCCCTCAGCAGCGATATCATTGATATATTGGTTAAGCATCCCAATATCACGCTTGTTTTCTCGTATTCCTACATGGGCAAGTACTATCAGGTTTCTTTGTCCGGAAAATATGTTAAAGCAGAGCCCAATGTGCCCTGGTACGGTCCGGTGTATCTGTATATCAAATATGCAAATCATGCGAAGGTTTCCGACAGCAGAATGGCAGAGAGCCGTCCCGTACAGGCCGTTAACGGAGTGTATACGGTGGCTCCCGGCGATACTTTGAGCAAGATCGCCGCAAGACACAATACTACGGTAGCCAGACTGGCACTCCTCAACAATATTCAAAATCCCAACTATATCAGATCGGGACAGGAGATCAAGTATTGATGTTTTAACGATTCGGGGGAATAAATGTATTACGATATAAACCGATTTGTAAATTTGACTATCCTTTTATCATCGCAGGTGGATTCGGACAAGCTTTTCGAAGTTATACTTCGTGAGGCTATGCTGATCGGCAACTGTGACGCGGGAACGATATATCTTCTTGAAGATGACTATCTGCACTTTAAGCATGTCATCACGAGGTCACAGAACGTGTCGCTAAGTTCGTCGACAGGGGCGGACACCATACCGCCTGTTCCGTTATCAAGATCTTTTGTATGTGCTTATGCGGCCATAACCAAAGAACGTCTTAACATTCAGGACGTTTATAAATCGAGTAAGTTTGATTTTTCCGGTTCCAAGAAGTATGATGCGATGAACAATTACCGTACCGGGTCCATGCTCGTGATACCCATGGCTGTGGGAAATGATGATGTTATCGGAGTTCTTCAGCTTATCAATACGATGGACGACAAAGGCAGTACGGTCGATCGTTTCGGCAATCCCGTAGTCTTCTCGAAAGATCAGGAGCATCTTATCACCGCCCTCGGCTCGGTGTCGGCTCTTTATATCGAAAACAGGAGACTTAAGGGTTTACTGTAAGAAGAAAAAGATCAAAAAAACTTGAAATTGCTTAAAGATTGTTGTTGACACGACAAACAAAATCGTTTACCATGTTTTAGTGCGTGCAGCAGTCGTCCGTGTCCGGATGCAACACGCTTAACCCGTTATTTTGATTAAAATGGAGGTGTATAGTCTTGGCTAACATCAAATCTGCAAAGAAGCGTATCTTAGTTAACAGGACAAAGGCAGACCGCAATAAGTCTATCAAGTCCGGCGTTAAGACAGCTATTAAGAAGGTATATGCAGCTATCGATGCTAACAACAGAGAAGAAGCTACCGCAGCTCTTGCAAATGCTATTTCTGTTATGGCAAAGGCTGAAGCTAAGGGTGTTTATCATAAGAATACCGTATCGAGAAAAGTTTCCCGTATGACCTTAGCTGTTAACAAGCTTGCATAATTTTGCATAACCTATATTTATAAAAACACTAAGAGAATCGTACCGTCATGCGATTCTCTTTTGTTATATGGCAGGCCATATAACAAAAGAGAAATAGATGCGCACGTTTTGCAAATGTACCTGTCGCCCGAGGCGACGCAAAACGGCGCGACGCATATCCAAAGGATATGCGATTGATAAGGGAGTTTTCTTTATGAACCGCGATCATATCAGAAACTTTTGTATAATTGCACATATCGATCACGGCAAGTCGACACTTGCGGACCGTATCATCGAGATGACCGGCCTTTTAACCAGCCGCGAAATGCAGGCTCAGGTGCTCGACAACATGGATCTTGAGCGTGAAAGAGGCATTACCATTAAAGCCCAGACCGTCCGTACCGTTTATAAAGCGCGTAACGGCGAGGAGTATATATTCAATCTTATCGATACTCCCGGTCATGTTGACTTTAACTATGAGGTAAGCCGTTCTTTGGCTGCCTGTGACGGAGCCATACTTGTGGTTGATGCCGCACAGGGAATCGAAGCCCAGACTCTCGCAAACGTTTATCTTGCGTTGGATCACGACCTTGATGTATTCCCTGTAATTAATAAGATCGATCTTCCCAGCGCCGAACCCGATAAGGTGGCTCGCGAGATAGAAGACGTTATCGGTATCGAGGCGATGGATGCACCGAGAATATCCGCCAAGAACGGAATAAACATTGAAGAGGTTCTTGAAGCGATCGTAGAGAAGGTGCCCGCTCCGGTGGGTGACCCCGATGCTCCTCTTCAGGCACTTATATTTGACTCATTATACGATTCCTATAAGGGAGTTATCGTATTTGTACGTATAAAGAACGGTACCGTTAAGAAGGGTACCCCCATAAAGATGATGGCTACGGGAGCCACCGCGGAAGTTGTTGAAGTCGGCTATTTCGGAGCGGGACAGTTCATTCCCTGTGACGAGTTGTCAGCAGGTATGGTAGGCTATATTACGGCTTCAATTAAGAACGTACGTGACACTGCGGTGGGAGATACGGTAACAAATGCCGAAAGCCCCTGTAAAGAGCCTCTTCCGGGATATAAGAAAGTTCAGTCCATGGTTTACTGCGGCGTTTATCCCGCAGACGGAGCAAAGTATCCCGATCTTAGGGACGCGCTTGAAAAACTTCAGTTAAACGATGCTTCCCTTTACTATGAGCCCGAAACCTCCATCGCTCTCGGATTTGGTTTCAGATGCGGCTTCTTAGGACTTTTGCATCTTGAGATCATCCAGGAAAGACTTGAAAGAGAATACAATCTGGAT